>NZ_JCAKMX010000029.1:0-34059 GCF_059515825.1 Acinetobacter sp. CY17 | reverse complement strand
AAAATCACTACAAACAACTTGATTTAGTTAACGCTAACGAACAAAATAGACGACTCAGATATATCCTGTTAATAACTCATTTGACGAAAGTTAGGCATTTGTAAGACCTGATGAGTAAGCATCCAAGTTGTGCTGGCGACAATAGCAAGAGTGAACCACCTGATCCCTTCCCGAACTCAGAAGTGAAACCTCTTAGCGCTGATGGTAGTGTGGGGTTACCCATGTGAGAGTAAGTCATCGCCAGCTCATTATTCTAAAAATCCCCCGATCGTTGATCGGGGGATTTTTTTTCGCCTATAAAAAGCAATAAACATCCTCAGAATTTGCATGAAATTGTTTAAACTTTAAAAATATTTTCTGCTGTTGATATTAATATTTTTTCTAGCTATTTAGTCTCAATTCTCTAAAAGCTGTATGATTTTTGATTTATCTATGCTATAAAAAATTAAACAGGCATAAAAATTGCTTACAAAGAGCGCAGAATAATGAGGGTAAAACAGCATGCGGTTATCAGTTGGATTAAAGGTTGCAAACTCACTTTCCTTAACACCACAGTTACAACAAGCGATCCGCCTACTGCAATTGTCAAGCCTAGAACTTGAGCAAGAGATCCAAATTCAACTAGAAAGTAATCCATTGTTAGAACATGTGGAAGAGCAAAATACGCTTGAAAGTTTATCTAGTTTAGACAAAGAAACGGATGATAAAGACCTCACTAAGGAACTCAATGCTGATCATTTGCCAGATGATCTGCCTGTAGATACGGATTGGGATGATGTTTATACCCATCAGCCTACAAGTTTAGGTACAGCTGACTTTGAAGAGCGTGAAGATAATCGCCAAGGTCATTTAGGTTTGAGTGAACATATGCTTGAGCAGATTAACTTACTTAATTTTAGTCAAATTGATAAGTTGATCGCCTACTGTTTAATCGATTCATTAGATGAAAAAGGTTTTTTAGATGCAGAAATCTCAGAAATCACTGCATCTGTACAGCATTTATTGCAATCTATGGATTATGAAGAAGAAGTTGAAGATGATGAGGTGGTTGCGGTACTCAAATGTATTCAACGACTTGATCCTGTAGGTGTAGGTTCGCGTAATTTAGCTGAATGTTTGGCTGTACAATTGGATTTACTACCTAGCCATACTAAAAATCGTCGTGAAGCTTTGTTGTTGTTGCAGCATTATGAGTTATTGATTAATAATGAATTAAGTAAACTGATCAAGCAAACGGGTTTAAATACAGAGCAACTAAAATCAGCCCTTGCCTTGCTCAAAACTTTAAAGCCACATCCAGGTTTAGACTTTGAAAATAAAGAATCAGATTATCAAATTCCAGATGTGGTCGTGGCGAAAAAAAATGATATTTGGCAGGTGCAACTTAATCCAGATATTGTGCCTAAGTTAAGAGTGAATTCTTTTTATGCCAATATGATCCGTCGTGCTGATCAAAGTGATGATAATCAGTACTTACGTAATCAAATGTTAGAAGCAAAAAACTTTATTAAAAGTATTGATGAGCGACATAAAACACTCTTGAAAGTCGCCAGTTGTATTGTTGAACACCAAAAAGCATTTTTAGAAATTGGTGCAGAGGGTATGCGACCTTTAGTATTGCGTGATATTGCTGAAGAAGTTGAGTTGCATGAATCGACTGTGTCACGGGTCACCACTAATAAATATATGTTAACACCACGCGGTTTATTTGAATTGAAATATTTCTTTTCAAGTCATGTCGGTACAACCACAGGTGGAGAAGCATCTTCAACTGCGATTCGTGCCAAAATTAAAAAACTCATTAGTGAAGAAAATATACGTAAGCCATTGTCTGATAACGCAATTGCAAATTTACTTAAAGAAGAAGGTATTGATGTAGCACGTAGAACAGTGGCGAAATATCGGGAATCGCTGAACATTCCATCGTCTTCTGAACGAAAAGTATTGATCTAAATTTTAAAGTGCGGTAATTGTAAAGATGCATTATGACAACATAATGACCAATAAAGGTGCAGCTTAAGCGTTTATTAAGTCTGCGACGTATTCCATCCTAAACTTTGAGGGATAGAACTATGCAAATTACAATTCGTGGTCATCATTTAACTATTACTCCTGCGATTGAAGACAATATCCGCAGTAAATTTGCACAAATGACTAAGCATCTCGATCAAGTGAGTAGTATGCAGGTCAAGTTAAGCAAGGATCATCAGGTAGATAAGCGCTCTAAAAAAGGCAGTAGTAACCATATTGCGGAAGCCATTATACGTGTACCTGGAGCGGAACTTTTTGCGCAGGCTACAGCGGATGATATGTATAGTTCAATTAAAAAAATGACGGAAAAGTTAAAACGTCAACTCGAAAAATATCGTGAATCTCAAACTGAGTATCAGGCGATTTTACCTTAGTGCTTAAAAAAGCAAAAAAGAGGTTTTTTTAAACCTCTTTTTTTATAGATATAATGTATATCACTAATGAATTATTTTTGTCATTTATAGTAGAATGACAGGTTTTTACACCCTTGATCTAATATAAGAGGTCTTTGCGATGAATAGTGATCAGCTCACTGATATTTTAAAAGCTGCTTTTCCTGAGGCTGAAGTTGCTGTAAGTGGGCAAGGCGGAAAATTTGATCTTCGTATTGTCGATGATCAATTTGAAGGTAAACGTCCGGTTGCTCGCCAACAAGCTGTTTACGCACCGCTCAATTCTTATATTGCAAGTGGTGAAGTGCATGCTGTCACAATTCGTGCAATGACCAAAGAAGAATGGCGTAAAGCTAGTCTTTTCGGAGCTTAATTCGTTAATGGATAAATTTTTAATTCAAGGTGGTACTAAGCTCGAAGGTGAAGTACGAATTTCAGGTGCAAAAAATGCAGCCTTACCGTTACTTGCCGCGACAATTCTAGCTGATACGCCAATTACGCTTACCAATGTACCTAATCTTAAAGATGTTAATACATTGGTGCAGTTGATCGCAGGCTTAGGTGTCACTATCAGCTATGCAGGGGATACCGTTACAGCGGATGTTTCAACATTAGATAATCAATTTGCACCGTACGAATTGGTGAAAACCATGCGTGCTTCGATTTTGGTGTTGGGTCCTTTGCTGGCGCGTTACGGTTCAGCTAAAGTCTCTTTACCGGGTGGCTGTGCCATTGGTTCACGTCCAGTTGATCAACATTTAAAAGCACTTGAAGCCTTAGGTGCGAAGATTGAAGTTGAAAATGGCTATGTGTTAGCAGAAGTAGACGGTCGCTTAAAAGGCGGTGAAGTTGTTTTTGATATGGTCACCGTTGGTGGTACCGAAAATATCTTAACAGCTGCGGTACTTGCTGATGGCGTAACCACGATTCGTAATGCCGCGCGTGAGCCTGAAATTACAGATCTTGCCAAGATGCTCATTAAGATGGGTGCCAAGATTGAGGGTTTAGATACGGACACGCTGGTGGTGACTGGTGTAGAAAGCTTACATGGCTGTGAATATGCAGTTGTGGCGGATCGTATTGAAACCGGTTCATATTTAGCAGCAGCAGCCATTACGGGTGGCCGTGTTAAAACTACACATACCGATCCAAGTCTATTAGAAGCTGTATTAGACAAATTTGAAGAAATGGGTGCGGAAGTGACCCGTGGTGATGATTGGATTGAGCTTGATATGCAGGGCAAACGCCCCAAAGCAGTTAGCTTCCGTACCTTGCCACATCCAGAATTTCCAACCGATATGCAAGCCCAAATTATGGCAGTCAATGCCATTGGTCGTGGTTTTGCAACAATTTCAGAAACAATTTTTGAAAACCGCTTTATGCATGTGCCTGAATTGTCACGTATGGGTGCTAACATTCAGGTCGAAGGTAATGATGCAGTGGTAACAGGGGTAGAACAGCTTTCTGCAGCACCTGTTATGGCAACAGATTTACGTGCTTCATTTTCATTGGTATTAGCAGCACTTGCTGCTGATGGTGAAACATTGATTGACCGTATCTATCATATTGACCGCGGTTATGAAGATGTAGAAGCAAAATTACAAGGTTTAGGTGCCCAAATTAAGCGAGTAAGCGAGTAAGATTAATGAGCGATATGAGAAACGATGATCCAAACTTTGACGTAATGGGCAATTTTGATCATGGTTTAACCTTAGCATTAAGTAAAGGTCGTATTTTAAAAGAAACATTGCCACTGTTAGAAACAGCGGGCATTAATCTTTTGGAAGATCCAGATAAATCGCGTAAATTAATTTTCCCAACTACGCATAAGCATGTACGTATTTTAATTTTACGTGCCTCTGATGTACCGACTTATGTTGAAAATGGTGCAGCGGATCTTGGTGTTGCCGGTAAAGATGTGCTGATGGAACATGGCGCACAAAACGTCTATGAACCGCTCGATTTAAAAATTGCCAACTGTAAGTTAATGACAGCGGGTAAAGTGGGTATGCAACGTCCGAAAGGCCGTTTAAAAATCGCCACTAAATACGTGAATTTAACCCGTCAATACTATGCAAGCCTTGGTGAGCAAGTAGATGTGATTAAACTTTACGGTTCAATGGAATTAGCGCCATTAGTGGGCTTAGGTGATTACATTGTTGACGTGGTCGATACAGGTAATACTTTGCGTGCTAACGGCTTAGAACCATTAGAAGAAATTTGTAAAGTATCTTCGCGTTTAATCGTGAATAAAGCCAGCTTTAAACGTAAGCAACAATTGCTTAATCCAATTCTAGCGCAGCTTGAAAAAGCGGTCGAAGAACGTGAAGCAGGCAAAAAAGCTTAAATCGTTTTGTGATCCAAAACCGCCTTCCGAGGCGGTTTTTTTATGTGAAAGATCAACTCAGCTTTTAATCAATCCTGACAAAAGCTATTTCCAATTAAACTGCACAGATAGATACCGACAAAAGATCAGAAAACAGGTAAACTAAAGTTTTCTTATAGACATGTTGTGGGTAAATTGATGCGACGTTTATCGACTCAAGATCAAAACTTTAAACAAATCTTTGCTGATTTGTTGGCTTTTGAGACTGTTAGCGATCCTGAACTTTTAAAGACTGTAGACCAAATCATTGCTGACGTTCGTCAGCATGGTGACGCTCATGTTCTTAAGCTGACACAGCAGTTCGATCGACATCCTGCGCATCAATTTTCAGATCTCGAACTGACTCAAGAAGCGCTTAAAGCCGCGTTTGAAGGTCTAACGACTGAAGTGCGTGAAGCTTTAGAGCTAGCGGCTCATCGTGTACGTGAATTTCACCAAGCGCAAAAGCAAGACGGTTGGACCTATGTAGATGCCTTAGGCAACACTCTCGGTCAAAAAGTGACACCACTTGATCGTGTGGGTATTTATGTACCGGGCGGTTTAGCATCTTATCCATCCTCAGTGTTGATGAACGCAGTGCCTGCGCATGTAGCAGGGGTGCCTGAGATTATTATGGTGGTGCCTGCGCCGAATGGTGAATTAAATCCCTTGGTGTTGGCAGCGGCTTATTTAGCTGGTGTAACGCGCGTATTCACCATTGGTGGTGCGCAAGCGGTGGCAGCACTGGCATATGGTACCCAAACTGTGCCTGCTGTCGATAAAATCACAGGGCCGGGCAACCGTTTCGTGGCTGCGGCAAAACGTGCCGTGTTTGGTCAAGTCGGTATTGATATGATTGCCGGCCCTTCAGAAATCTTAGTTTATGCAGAAGGCGACAATAACCCAGAATGGTTAGCCATGGACTTATTGTCACAAGCTGAGCACGATACCGTAGCACAAGCAGTATTTATCACGCCTGATGAAGAGTTATTGAATGCGGTGGGTGAGTGGATCGAAAAACACTTAGAAGCGCTACCAAAAGCCGATATTGCACGTACCTCAATTGAAAACCGCGGCGCTTTGGTCTTGGTGCAAGACCGTGCTGAAGGCATCGAGTTGATTAATCAAGTGGCACCTGAACATCTGATGTTATGTTTAGATGAAGCAGAGGCCATGGCTGAAGAGATTCGTCATGCTGGTGCGATCTTTATGGGCCGTTACACCCCAGAAGCGATTGGTGACTACTGTGCGGGCCCTAACCATGTGTTACCTACTTCAGGTACAGCACGTTTCTCATCACCGCTTGGCGTATATGACTTCCAAAAACGTTCAAGCTTGATTATGTGTTCTAAAGACGGCGTAAAAACTTTAGCACGTACAGCTGATGTATTGGCTCAACAAGAAAACCTTGATGCGCATGCGCGTTCTGCCCGTTACCGCTATCAAGATTAAGCCATATAATAGATTGAATTTGCCAATGCAAACCTCTGCAAAACTCAGCAAGATAAACTTCAACTGATTCAAAACAGAGGTTTGGGCCAATGACGAAAGAGAACAGCAGCATGTCTAATGTGACTACACAACAAATGCGTTTTTGGAGCCCAGCCGTACGCGAGCTTGAACCGTACGTACCGGGTGAGCAACCTAAAATTGACAACTTACTCAAACTCAATACCAATGAAAACCCATATCCACCTTCGCCAAAAGTTGCAGAAGCGGTACAACAATTATTAGCTAATTCTGCCGATATTTTACGTTTTTACTCAGACCCAGATGCCAGTGATTTAAAACAGGCGATTGCTAAGCAGCAAAACGTCGCTGCCAATCAAGTGTTTGTGGGAAATGGTTCGGACGAGGTTTTAGCGCATATCTTTAAAGCCTTTTTTGTGCAAGAGTTGCCAATTTTATATCCGGATATCACTTATAGTTTTTATCCAGTGTATAGCCAATTCTTTGGGGTGGAAACCAAGATTTTGCCACTCAATGATCATTTTGAGATTGTGGTAGAGGATTATAAGCAGCCGAATGGTGGGATCATCATTACCAATCCTAATGCCCCAACCAGTATTGATTTAGGCTTAAGCGCCATTGAAGAGGTGCTACAAGCCAATCCAAATTCGGTGGTGGTGATTGATGAAGCCTATGTCGATTTTGGTGCCCAATCTGCGGTAAGTTTAGTTGAAAAATACGAAAACTTAGTGGTGTGTCAAACCACCTCTAAATCGCGTTCATTGGCGGGTTTACGTGTTGGTTTTGCGATTGCGCAGCCACATTTAATTGCCGCTTTAGAGGCGGTTAAAAACAGCTTTAACTCTTATCCAATGGATCATTTTGCGATTGCTGCTGCCAAAGCATCTTTTGAAGATCAAGCTTATTTTGAAGCACAATGCCAAAAAGTCATTGCCAGCCGCGAAAAGCTAACCGCTGATTTAACGGCACTGGGTTTTGAAGTGTTGCCATCTAAAGCAAACTTTGTATTTGCGTCACATCCACATAAAGATGCTGCAGACATTGCCAGCCAATTGCGTGAGCAAGGTGTGATTGTGCGTTACTTTAACAAGCCACGTATCAATCAACACTTACGTATTACTGTGGGTACAGATGCAGAAAATCAGCGTTTAATTGAGACCTTAAAAAACCAAGTTTTAGCTTCTGTTGCTTAACTTAAATAAGTACTAAAAAAGCGACTCCTATGAGTCGCTTTTTTTATTTAGCCCATGTGTTGAGCAAATTGAGGAGTGCGGCAACTTTATCAAAGCATTCTTGATATTCGGCATCGAGTTGAGATGCAATGGTGATCCCGCCACCTGCCCAAAGAGAAATATCGTCTTGATACTTTTGAATGGAGCGAATGAGAATATTCCAACTGCCAGTGCCATCAAAATTAAAATATCCCATTGAGCCGCAATAGGCACCGCGTGGGGCTTGTTCAAGTTCGTCGATAATTTGCATGGCGCGAATTTTAGGTGCACCAGTAATAGAACCACCCGGCAGCGCAGACATCAGCACTTCAAACGGTTTAACGTCGGCTTTTAAGGTGGCGGTGACTTCGCTGACCATATGATGCACTTGATTAAAGCTCTCAATATTAAATAATTTAGGCGTTTTAACGCTACCGGTTTCGGCATATACACTTAAATCATTACGCAATAAATCCACAATCATCACGTTTTCAGCACGATCTTTTTCTGACGCCATGAGCTGTTGTTTAGACTGTTCGTCTAATTTGGCATCGGCAAAGCGTGGCATGGTGCCTTTAATCGGTTTGGTGACAATATTGCGCTTTGCATTAAATTCAATAAATAGTTCCGGTGAGCAGCTGAGCAGTTCAAATTCACCGTTACGTAGGTAGCCTGCATAAGGCGCTTGAGTCAATTGCCAAAATTTTTCTGCAGTGGCACTTAGGCGGCCTTGAGCTTGACCTACAAATTCTTGGGTTAAGTTAATTTGGTAGCAATCACCGGCGACAATATAGTCTTGTACGCGCTGAAATGCAGCTTGATACTCAGCTTTATTCCAACGTGCTTGGCAGGGTTGAGTCAGATAGAAATCTAAGACTGGTTTTCGTTGTAAGGCAGCTTGTAAGTAAGCAAATTGCTCAGCTGCATTAACAGCTGTACTGTGAAAATACCAACCATCGTCTTTTAAGCTTAAATAACTGTGAAAGATGCCTAAAAATAAAGCAGGTTGATCTTTATAATTTAAATGAATGGCTTGTGCTGCGCCGTGATCGTAGCCAATAAAGCCCATGATGCCACCGTTAAATGAATGGCTGGTTGTGCTGCCATTGGCACTTTGAATCAGTTGGCTAAAATCTTGTGCTGCGATCTTCGTGTATTGATTTAGAGTAGTAGCTTGAAAGTATTGCATCTCATCTTTTAAGACGCAGTACTGCTCAGGAAAACAACCAATCACAGGCTTGCCCTGATTATATAAATATACCAAAGGATCTAAAGCACTCAGTGTGCCGATTAACTCAGCAGGGCTTTGTGAGGAACAAAGTCGTTGGCAAAAAACAGCAGCTTGGCTCATACATCTACACAGGCGAACGGGAGATGCCTAGTGTAGCTAAAATTCGATTCAGATAAGCATGAGGGCACAGAATTTGCGGCAAAAATTGAAATTTTTAGGCGAAACTGAGCGAATTTGTTGGCATTTTCGCCACACTTAACCAGTTTGATCTAAACGTGAACCTAAGGTTTCAAGATGCATATTAAATTGTCCGATTTTGCGGTCGGCAAAGTAATGTTTTAAGGTGCGCTCTACACTTGGGAAAGCCAGTTGTTGCCAGGGAATTTCATCTTCGCTAAACAAACGTGACTCAATAGTTTCTTCACCAGCACCAAATTTACCATCGACTAAACTGGCCTTAAAGAGCACGTAAATTTGCCCAATACGTGGAATATTGTACATGCAATACAATTGTTCAATTTCCACCTCAGCTTCAGCTTCTTCGCGGGTTTCGCGCGCTGCACCTTGCTCCATGGTTTCAAACAGTTCCATGTAACCGGCAGGTAAGGTCCATAAACCATAACGTGGTTCAATGGCACGGCGACAGAGTAACACTTTGTCTTCATGCACGACTAAAGCACCGCAAATGACTTTGGGATTGACATAATGGATATTGCCACAACTGCCACACACCTGACGGACTTGGTGGTCGCCTAAAGGAATTTTCTCGACTGTTTTTTGTCCGCAGTTGCCGCAAAAGTTCATATGCATCATCAATGATAACCGGATGCCTCAGGATAACGTAAAAAAAGCGCGGCTGCATCCTCTGATCACGCTATCCTTTAGAATAAAAATTCAGCTATGATGTGATTTAACTGCATAAATCAGGACGTAGAGCGAACGACATGGATGATCGTGCACTGACTTTATTATTACAACAACGATTACGTTTTTCTAAGCGCATTCGTGAAGCACAAGCTGCCGTGCTGATTGCGATTACCGAAGAAGATGATCCTAAAGTGTTACTTACACGGCGTTCGGTGTATTTGAATAGTCATCCGGGAGAAGTGTCTTTTCCAGGGGGGAAACGTGATCCACAAGACACCAGTAATATTGTGGTGGCACTGCGTGAAGCACAAGAAGAAACTGGATTGAATCCTTTTGATGTGGAGCTGATTGGCGATTTACCGATGCAAAAGGCACGTAACGGTATGTTGGTGAAGCCGGTGGTGGGCTTTATTCCACCCAATTTGCCACTGGTACCACAGCCCAGTGAAATTGATCGAATCTTCTATGTCTCCTTACGTAAAATGCTCGAAGCCAAACCGATTCCTTATGAAGTACGTTTTCAGCATCAATCCTTATATTTTCCAAGTTTCCGTTTGGAAAATGAAATTATCTGGGGTTTAACCGCACGGATGATGGTGTCATTATTTAGATATGGTCTTGATTATCAAAAAGAATGGCCATTTTTGCTGAACTCTCCAGCTTTTAAAATCAAAAAATAAAGAGTCTATTATGTTATATCAATATAAAAATTTAAGTCCTAAAGCCATCAATGCCCCTTGGAATGGTTGGGTGGCACCTACAGCCAGCGTGATTGGTAATGTCGAATTAGGCGATAAAGTCAGTATTTGGTTTGGTGCTGTGGTGCGTGGGGACAATGCCAAAATTCATATTGGTCATTACAGTAATGTACAAGAAAATGCCGTACTGCATACCGATGCTGGTATTGATATGCACATTGCTGATTATGTCACTATTGGACATCAAGCGATGCTACATGGCTGTACGATTGGTGAGAATGCTTTGATTGGCATTCAGGCGGTGGTGCTTAACCATGCAATAATTGGTAAGAACTGTATTATTGGTGCCAATGCCTTAATTCCAGAAGGCAAAGTCATTCCAGATAACTCGGTGGTGATGGGTTCACCCGGTAAAGTGGTAAAAACTTTAGATGAAGAAGGGGTTGCCAAACTTAAACAAAGTGCCTTGCATTATGCTGCGCATTTTGCAGATTTTAAGGATCTAAAAGCCGTTGAACTCTAAGCAGAATCTGGAACAATTTTAGCCAAACCTCGTGTTTGGCTTTTTTGTATCGTGTATCGCCAAGTTTTTAGGAGTGGAGTATGATAGCCACCATTTTTAAATATTTTAAAGTTAAGGTTTGGCATGAAATTGCTGGCACTCGAAACTGCCAATCAGCAGTGTTCCGTCTGTATTGTCGATGACACCCAAGAGTTGTTTTTTGATTTTGATTCCCGCCCTCGTGCGCAAACGCAAACCATCTTACCGATGATTGAACAAGGCTTACAGCAACAAGGCTTACAGCCAAGTGAACTGACCGCAATTGCATTTAGTCGTGGCCCTGGATCTTTTAGTGGGGTACGGATTAATGCTGCGGTGACGCAAGCCTTAGCTTGGTCAAATGATTTGCCTGTGGTGCCTGTTTCAACTTTACAAGCATTAGCGCAAGCAGCCTACCGTTTACATGGCTTAACTGAAGTCACTGCGGTAATTGATGCACGTATGAACGAAGTCTATATCGCCAGCTTTAAGCTTGATCAACACGGCATTATGCAGGCGGTGGATGCTGAACAACTCCTGAGCTATGAAGCGGCTTTAAGCGCAGCGCAATATACGCTGGTCGGTTCAGGTAGTCATTTGCTCGAGGCAACAGCAACTCAATATCAAACAGTTGATCCAACAGCACAAGATATTGCCACAATTGCGCGTCAAGCGGCTTTACAACAAAATTGGGTCAGTGCCGAATTGGCATTGCCGGTATATTTACGTGATGATGCATGGAAAAAAATTCCAGATCAAGGCAAAGCATAATTTAGGTAATTGTTATGGATCTTTTACTGCTATTAAAAGCAGCGATTATGGGGATTGTAGAGGGGATTACCGAATTCCTGCCGATTTCTAGTACTGGGCATTTAATTTTAGCTTCTGAGCTCATGAATTTTTGGAGTAAAGAAAAAAGTGATGTCTTTGTGATTGCTATTCAGATGGGTGCAATTGCGGCAGTCATTTATGAATACTGGGCACGCCTTTGGGGCGCAGCAACGGGTATTGTGAGTGGTGAACCACAAGGTCGCCGTTTAGGCATTGGCTTAATTTTAGCATCTATTCCGATCGTGTTGGTGGGACTGACCTTTGGTCAAACCGTCAAAGAACTGCTATTTAATGATATTGCCATTGCCATTGGTTTGATCGTGGGTGGTTTAATCATTATTTGGATTGAAAAAAATCCACCTGTGGTACGTGCCAAAGAAGTTGAAGACTTAAGTATTAAAGATGCGATTTGGATTGGTTTGATTCAAGTATTGTCGTTGATTCCGGGCACATCACGTTCTGGTGCGACCATTATTGGTGCGATGTTCTTAGGCGTATCACGTAAAGCCGCAACCGAATTTTCCTTCTTCTTGGGTATTCCGGTGATTGTCGGTGCAGGTTTATTGGACTTGTATCAAAGCTATCATGTCTTTGAAGGTGCGGCAGATTGGACCGTGATTGCTGTGGGTCTATTGGTGTCATTTGTATCTGCTTTATTGTTGATTCGTGCTTTAGTGGCTTATGTAGCTAAACGTGACTTTATGGTCTTTGCGTGGTATCGCATTGTATCGGGCTTAGCAATTTTATTATTTGCATATACAGGTTGGACTTTATGGTAAGCGCGTTACGCTTATATACAGAACAGGCCTTTTATGAGAAAGCACAGCAGTATTCTGCTGTGCTTTCTTCACGTGGGGTTGCTGTTGATATTCAGGTGATTGAAAAACTCGCAGCGCGGTTTTTACGCCTCAATCCCGAACTGGCTTTATGTGTAGATCAAGAAGGCTTATGGTTATCTGCCAATGGCATGAAAATGCAACCAGATTGGAACGGGGAAAGTGGTCGTTTAAAACGTGCTTCTTTAAAATCTGAAATGATTGCCCGCGCCTGTAATCTAGCAGAAAAACCGCGTTTAATTGATGCAACCGCAGGTCTTGGGCATGACAGTTTACTCATGGCACATTTAGGTGCGCATGTCACCTTAGTTGAGCGTCATCCAATCCTATTTACTTTGCTTGAAGATACCCAGCAACGTGCGCTAGAGGATAAAATCTTGCATGCAGCAGCAGCGCGAATTGAATTGGTCTTTTCAGATTCAGCGGATTATTTAAGTCAACAAGCTGAATTAGGCAATAGCTTTGATGTGGTGTATCTAGATCCGATGTTCCCGCAGCGTGATCAAAATCAGCAAGCGCCAAAAAAACAGGCACAAGTAAAAAAGCAAATGCAGCTATTGCATATGTTATTGCCTGAAGATGGCGAAATGGATTTAGGTAACAACCTTTTGCCCTTGGCACAAAAAATTGCCAAACGCGTGGTGGTGAAACGGCCTCGTCTTGCAGTGTTTTTAGCAGGTCAAAGCACAGATCAACAATGGCTGGGCGATGCTTGTCGTTTTGATGCTTATTTTCAACATGATTTAAAAATGTAACTGCTGCATTTTTAAACATTGTTTTAAGATATAGTACATTAGAGCATTGATAAAGCTGCCATTCGGCATACACTTAATCGCGCACCTTTGGCAGGCACTGCATAGATAATTCCATGATCGACTTTAAACCCTCCATTAACTTTTGGCATGACTTTAAAAGCAACCAAATTGCCGGTATGTGGTTATTTTTTGGTTCGCGCCGTGCCTTACAAATTGTCCGTCCTTCTATTCCACAACTCATTATTTGGGGGATTTTAGGCGGCAGTGCCAATACTTTATTTGCCTGGCTCAGTGCTGGTGAAGTGGGAGAGTTTAACTCACAAGGTTTGGTGAGTTATGCTTTATGGCCGTTTATTGCCTTAATTGTTGGGATTTTTTTATCACAGCGCATTAACAACCCACGCTTAATGTTAGTGCCTGCCTTATTGTGGTTGGTACTCGATACACATGTTGCCTTGCTACAAAGCCTGATTCAATATTTAGGCATGATGGATTGGCTACCATATTTGCTCTATGACTACTTGCCCATTTTATTTATGGTGCTGTTTGTATGGCAAAGTTTGGCGGTGGTGTGGGTGTTTGCACGCGAATTACATTGGCCTTGGTGGGAACGTGCGCTGATTATTATTGCCACTTTATTTACTTTGGTGGTGTGGCAAATTTCTGCCAAAAGCCAACCCATTTGGAAAGTTGATGAAGTACCACCCAGCATTTCTGAAGCTGCTATTTATGCCCAGCCTAAAGTGCTTAATAAAGCTTTAGACAGTATTCAATTTGGTGAATTTGCCCAAAGTCATTGGTATTTCCTTGGAGTGGCAGGGGCGAGCTATCAAGATGTATTTAAGTCAGAAGTTGAACGTATTCGTGAACAGTTTGACACTCGTTTTGGTACCTTTGGGCGTTCGATGATCTTGATTAATCATCCTGCGACCTTAGAGACCCACCCAATTGCATCTAAAACCAGTATTGAACTTGCGCTCAAGCGTATAGGGCAACAAATGAATCGTGACAGCGATGTGTTGTTTTTATATATGACCTCACATGGTTTGCCGAATCAATTTGAACTGGAGAACTCACCAATTGATTTGGCCTATGTTGAGCCAAAATGGTTACGAGATACGTTGGATAAATCAGGCATTCGTTGGCGTGTGATTGTCATTTCATCGTGTTTTTCAGGCAGCTTTGTTTCAGCTTTACAAGATGAAAACACTTTAGTGATTACTGCCGCTGCAGCTGATCGTGAGTCTTTTGGCTGTAGCAATGAAGCTGATTACACCTATTTTGGTCGGGCTTTGTTTGATGAAGCGATGCGAGAACAAAACTCTTTTGAAAATTCTTTCTTACAAGCCAAAGAAACTGTGGCCAAATGGGAAGCAGCTCAAGGCTTTGAACCTTCTGAGCCACAATGGGCGATTGGTAAAAATATGCAACTGATGTTGCCACAATTGGAACAACGCTTATTTCCAAATCAAAATAATGCGCCACCTTAAGTAGGACGACACATGGAATTATTACAAAGCAATCAATGTTTTGCCGGCGAGCAACGTATTTATCGTTTTGCATCAACAACGCTAAAACAAGACACCAAATTTGGTGTTTTTTTGCCGCAACAAGCCTTAACAGGTCAAGCCTGTCCAGCGCTGTTTTATTTGGCGGGTTTAACTTGTAGCGAAGAAACATTCGCCATTAAGGCACATGCACAGCGTCTTGCAGCACAATTGGGTTTAATTTTAATTACCCCAGATACTTCACCACGTGGTGAGGATGTGGCCCAAGGCGACAACTGGGATTTAGGGCAGGGTGCAGGGTTTTATATCAATGCCACTCAAGCGCCGTGGGCTGAACATTACCAAATGCAAAGTTTTGTTGCAGATGAGTTATATGCTGTAGTGACTACTGAATTTAATATTGCCAAAAATAAAGTTGGGATCTTTGGCCACTCTATGGGCGGCCATGGAGCTTTAACTTTAGCACTTAAATATCCTGAAAAATTTAAATCGGTGTCGGCATTTGCGCCTATTTGTGCACCGAGCCAATGTCCATGGGGTGAAAAAGCCTTTTCAAACTATTTGGGAGAAGACCGCGCTGTTTGGTTACAACATGATGCAACTGCACTGATTCAAGAAAAAGGGGCGGTATTTAGCGATATTCTAATTGATCAAGGCTTAAAAGATCAGTTTTATAGCCAGCTCAATCCTGCGCTATTTAAAGCTGCCTGTGAGCGAGTCGGGCAAAAGCTGACCTTACGCGAGCATCAAGGCTACGATCATGGTTATTACTTTATTCAAAGTTTTATTGATGATCATCTGCAATATCACGCGGTGCAATTACAATCTTAAAAAAAAGAGGCAAAATGCCTCTTTTTTTATTGCCAAGTCGCAGTCAATTCAGCATTTGCCATGCGGCTTAAATGACTGAGCACAACTTGTTGCATATGACTCAAATCTTCTAATTGACTTTCAATCATGACCTCTAAATACTCAGCCTGAGGCTTCAGGCTAATGGTGTATTCGGGCATAAAAATTTGCATGTGCAGTGGTGTTTCTTGAACTTCAAATTTATGTTTCCAATGATTTAAAAGCCGTTTACTGATGCGTGCTGCTTCAAGTGTGTTGATTTTTGTAGTGGTTTTCATTCTCATTTACCTCAGGGTTTTGCTTAGTCTAACAAATCTAAAAAGCTTTCAGCTTATTAAAATTGCAACGCTGTGTTTTAGCTGCATGGCGTTAACAGCAAAAGCCTACACAGTAAGCAGCAGGAATTTGTTATAATCAGGCTAATTTTGCAATATTCCCAAAGCCAGGTTCTATTATGTCCAAGCCATATTTAATCGCACCTTCTATTTTATCTGCTGACTTCGCGCGTTTAGGTGAAGAAGTTGAAAACGTACTTGCGGCAGGTGCTGATGTTGTGCATTTTGACGTGATGGATAATCACTACGTACCTAATTTAACCTTTGGTGCAGGCGTGTGTAAGGCATTAAAAAAATATGGTATTCAAGCGCCCATTGATGTGCATTTAATGGTTAAACCAGTGGATCGTATGATTGGTGACTTCTTAGATGCAGGCGCTGACATTATTACTTTCCACCCAGAAGCATCAGACCATATTGACCGTTCTTTACAGTTAATTAAATCAGGTGGTGCCAAAGCTGGCTTAGTATTTAATCCAGCCACACCGTTACATTATCTTGATTATGTATTGGATAAAGTTGATCAAGTCTTATTAATGAGTGTTAACCCTGGCTTTGGTGGACAAAAATTCATTCCAATGACTTTAGATAAGTTACGTGAGGCACGTAAAATTATTGATGCTTCAGGCCGTGATATTCGTTTAGAAGTCGATGGTGGTGTAACTCCAGCTAATATTCGTGAAATTGCTGAAGCAGGTGCGGATATGTTTGTTGCAGGCTCAGCGATCTTTGGGCAAGCTGACTATAAAGCAGTCATTGATCAGATGCGTGCTGAACTTGCGTTGGTCGGTAGTCAACAAGCGTAAATCAAAAGCAGTACAAAGGGCGCTCAGGCGCTCTTTTTTGTCTCAATTAGTTAAGCTGTATTTTGGTGCAAAATGTGCACCAAAATAAACACTTTGCTTAAACATATGTGCAGTCTATTGTTACAGGGGCTGCATAAGTCAAGAATGCAACAAAGCTTAATTTTTGGTAATAATTGGTAAAAAATGCATCAAATTCGCGCATTTTTTATTTATACTCTTAGCATCTAAAGGAGGAACGACCTCCCTTGTTTTGGTCTTTTGCCCAAAATTAGAAAAATCGTCAGGACGACCTGACTCTATAAAGGAGGAGGGCAACATGGCCTGGGTAATTCTGGTTTTAGCGGGTATCTTCGAAGTGGTTTGGGCCTACAGTATGAAACTGTCAATGGGCTTTACCAAACTCACACCAAGTCTTATTACACTGTTTTTTATGCTGCTTAGTTTTGGTTTATTGGCTTATGCGATGCGTAGCTTGCCTTTGGGCACGGCGTATACCATTTGGACTGGTATTGGCGCGATTGGCGCATTTTTAGTCGGAATCTTTATTTTAGGTGAAGCAGCAAGTCCAATGCGAATTTTAGCAGCGTTATTAATTATCTCTGGCTTGGTGTTAATGAAGTTATCTTCATCTTAATGTTTAAAATAATAACGTCGTGAATCGCTGGATTCACGGCGTTTTTTTATGTGGAAAATATATGGCTTGGTTGGTGTTAATTGTGGCAGGATGTTTAGAAGTGGTATGGGCGTATTTTATGAAAATGTCCGACGGCTTTACCAAGCTCACCCCAAGCATACTGACGATAGTATTTATGGTATTCAGTTTCGCTCTCTTGTCCTATGCCATGAAAGCCCTACCTTTGGGTACGGCGTATACGGTGTGGACGGGTATTGGTGCAGTAGGTGCATTTTTGGTGGGAATTTTTGTGCTCGGTGAACCGGCCAATGCCATGCGTATGCTTGCTGCTATTTTAATTATTTCTGGGTTAGTATTAATGAAACTTTCATCGAGCTAATTCATGTCACGCTATTATTGTCACTATGCCTCACCAATTGGTGATTTAGTTTTAATTGCCAATGAGTGGGCTTTAGAAGCGGTATCAAGTCAGCAGACCATGCCGATGCAAGGTGCACGCTTTGCTCCTCAGCAAGCAATTTTAAAACAGACCCAACTTGAGCTGGATGAGTATTTTGCAGGGCAGCGCCGTGAATTTTCTGTGCCCTTAGCCCCGCAAGGCACCACCTTTCAACACCGTGCATGGCATGCCTTAAGCCAAATTCCATATGGACAAACGCGTAGTTATTTACAACAAGCGCATATGCTTAATCAGCCAAAGGCAGTACGTGCAGTGGGTGGCGCCAATGGTAAAAACCCAATTTTAATTTTGATTCCTTGCCATCGCGTGATTGGTGCTAATGGCAAATTGGTGGGTTTTTCAAGTGGTATTGAGAAAAAACAGTTCTTATTAAAACTCGAACAACAATATCTATAAACGAGGGTGAATTCTATGGCAGCCTTTATTGCTTTAGTCATTTGTGTTGGTTTAGTGATTTATTGGGTAAAGCAATTCACTACCCCCAAGCCCAGTATTCCTAATCGCGGTGAACGTGCTGTTATTGAGACTTATCAAAAAAATTTTAAAGCACCTTATATTCTATTAAATAACTGTACCTTGCCGGATGAGGATAATGGTAGTACACAAATCGATCATGTTATTTTAAGTCCCTATGGAATTTTTGTTTTAGAAACCAAAGATTATCAGGGTTGGATCTTTGGCTTAGAATACGATAAAACTTGGCGTCAAAGTTTGAATGCCCAAAAAAGCTATGAATTTCAAAATCCCATTCGACAAAATTTCAAACATATTAAAGTATTGCAGCACCTATTAAAGGATGTCGTGGATGAAAAATATTTTCATTCGGTGATTGTTTTTACCCCAAGAAGTCAGTTTAAAAATCAGATGCCAGAATATGTATGCCGTGGGGATACATGGGTAGGTTATTTAAAAAGTTTTCAAGTAGAAGTGTTAAGTACTATGAAACTTAAACGTATTCACATGCACTTAGAGCGACATTTACTGGCCAATACACAGGCCACTGAACAATTACATATTGAAAATTTACAACGCAAATATAGCCAACAAGATCGAGAAAAAAGCCCGTAAATCACGGGCTTGAATTTTAAAAACGCTTCGGAATGCGTTGACCACCTGCCACAGGAATTTCAGCATTTTGCAGTACACCAAACAGCCATTCTTCAGCTTGTTGAACTGCATGTTTTAGCTCAACTCCTTGGGCTAAACGACCTGCAATATAGCTTGCCAGTGAACAACCTGAACCATGATACTCACCCTCTAAACGTGGGCAACGGCTTTGGGCAACTTGTATACCATCTACATATAAAGTGTTTTGAATATATTCAGGCGTGTCTTCATGCCCACCTTTGACCAAAACAGCTTTAGCACCTAAGGCAAAGAGTTTTTCGGTGGCACGGTCTAAATCATCTTCACCGGTTAAAGCACGCAGCTCCACTGTATTTGGGGTTAATATGGTGGCCAGTGGAATAAGCTCAACAAAGGCTTTGACCAAAGTGGCTTGATCGCCCAGCGAGCCACCACTGTTGGCCACTAATACAGGATCCAATACATATAAATACTCAGGATGATGACGTAGAAATTCAGCTAAAGCTGCAATATTATCTGTCGTCCCGAGCATGCCGGATTTAATGCATTTAATAGGCAAATCTTTGACTACAGCATGGGCCTGCGCCAAGAGTAAGTCTTTTGCTGTAGCTTCAAAACCAAATACTTTTTGTGAGTTTTGAATGGTCAAAGCAGTACAGGCAATCGCAGCATGCGCACCACTGGCGCCAATCGCTTCAATATCAGCTTGTAAACCTGCACCACCAGAGGGATCTAGACCAGAAAAACAAAGTACAGTCGCGCGCATGGGGCAGTCCTTTCAATTTAAAATTGGGTTAGTATAGGCAACTTTAGGATGTTCGGGGTGTGTGGTGATTAAAAATATTTTATTGGATTTAGATGGCACTTTAACTGATCCAAAAGTGGGGATTACCACCTCGGCGCGTTATGGTTTAAATAAAATTGGTCATCCAGTTGCACTGCATGAAGATTTAGATTGGATCATTGGACCGCCACTCAAAGCCTCGCTGGCTAAAATTTTAAACGTCGATAGCAATCATGATTTAGCAGAACAGGCTTTATTGGGTTATCGTGAGCGTTTTGCGGTTACCGGTTTATTTGAAAATGAAGTTTATCCTGAGGTGAAGGAGACTTTAGCTGAACTTAAAGCGCGTGGTTATCAGCTGTTTTTAGCCACAGCAAAACCCACCATTTATGCTAAACAGATTTTAGAACACTTTAATTTAGCGCAGTATTTTTGCGTGATCTATGGCAGTGAACTCAGTGGTGAGCGTACCAATAAAAGCGATTTAATTGCCTATATTTTACAGCAGCAACATTTGCAAGCCAGTGACTGTTTAATGGTGGGTGACCGTGAATACGATATTTTAGGGGCGCGCCGTAATGGTATTGAAACCATTGCAGTGGAATATGGCTATGGCTCAGATGCGGAAATTACAGCAGCCAAGCCTAAAGCGCGCATTCAAAGTTTTAAACAATTGCTAGATGTACTATAAAGCCAATAATTGTTTGAGATGTGCCGCTAGGCTGCCAACGTCAAGCGCAGTATGCGGCAAGCTTAAAGTTTGATAATGATCACTGCCGAGTTTACGGTCAATTTCAAACAAAACATGCGTTTGTGTTGCTGTTGCGACAAAAGACACTTCTAACTCATTTAAACGACTCAGCCATGCCGTGGGTCTAAACTCTAATTCTTGATAACAACCAATGCTCGATTGGAAATAACCACCTCGTAATTGACCGCGTTCGACATCGGCTGAATATAAGCTTAAACCACAATGCTGCAAAGCTGTAATCAGGCTTTGCATCACTGCATTGGGGTAAATGGCTAAGGCATCATCGTCATGTGCATCTACTGCCCAATCAATATCTAAATGGGTGTGAAGCCATACTTTGGTGTGATTGGCGTAGCAATTGAGCTGTGTCACTGGTGTTTCAAAAGGCAGTTGAATGTTAAATGGGCACTGATGTACCTGCTCGGCTATTAGCTCAAAAGCACCGCTGATGGGCCAACGGGCAATACATTGCGCTTGGCGCATTTCATGCTCGCCACTTTCGACCTCAACCAGCGTCATCAGTTCTAAATAAATGCCATTAATGCGTTTATTGCTACTGGCACCTTTAAAATGAATCACGCCTTGCAGGGCCTGCCCAACTTCTAAGTGTGGACTATGCAGGAGAGTGTCAACTTGCACACCTTGAATGCCAAAACTCGATAAAACTTGTTTAAACATGCCTGATCCTTAATGTAGGTCTAAATATAAGCTTTCTTTGACTTCTTCCATCACCACATAACTATGTGATGAGGCAGAAGCAGGGAGTTGTTTGAGTAAATCACCCAATAAACGGCGGTAGGCACTCATTTCTTTAAGCCGTGCTTTGACCAAATAATCAAATTCACCAGAAATTAAATGACATTCTAACACCTCGGGTAAGGCACTTAAGTTACGTGCCACTTGATCAAACACATCACCTGATTTTGCCGATAATTTAATTTCCAAAAATACTAATAAATTACGATCGACCATTTTAGGGTTTAAGCGGGCGTGATAGCCCATAATAATGCCTTCACGCTCTAAGCGTTTAACCCGCTCTGAGCAAGGCGTGGTGGATAAATTGACGCGAGCTGCTAACTCACTAATGGCAATGCGTCCCTCTTTTTGCAAAATCTCTAAAATTTGATGATCAATCCGATCTAATGCACGCATTTATTTTTTCCTGTTATTGCTATTTAAATGTCAAAAAACTATCGTTTCACCTAGTTTTTAGCATAAAAAATGGTGAATTTCACTATCAAATCGTCAATATACTAGAAAAATCAACTAGAAGAATTGTGAGGGTAGCGTCATGCGCGTTTTGGTATTAGGAAGTGGTGTAATTGGCGTAGCAAGTGCCTATTACCTTGCAGCGCAGGGCGCAGAAGTTACAGTTTTAGATCGCCAAAGTGGCCCTGCCGAAGAAACCAGTTTTGGTAATGCAGGACAAATTTCACCGGGTTACTCAACCCCTTGGGCAGCACCCGGGATTCCATTTAAAGCCGTTAAATGGATGTTCCAACATCATGCGCCTTTAGCGATTAACTTAGACGGCAGTTTGTGGCAACTCAATTGGATGGCACAAATGCTGAAAAACTGTAATCCTGCCAGTTATGCCATCAATAAAGAGCGAATGACCCGTGTGGCAGAATATAGCCGTGATTGTTTACGTGAATTGCGTAAAGACACTGGGATTCATTATGAGCATCGCTCTAAAGGCACCTTACAAGTATTTCGCAATGAAGCGCAGCTTGAAATGGTGCAACGTGACATTGCTGTGCTTGAAGAATGTGGCGTGCCACATGAATTGTTATTAGGCAATGACTTAGCCAAAGTCGAACCAGCACTGGCCTATGCGCAAGATAAACTGGTGGGTGGTTTACATTTACCCAATGATGAAACAGGTGATTGCTACTTATTTACCAATGCGCTTGCCAATGTAGCCAAAGAAATGGGTGTGCAATTTAAGTTTAACCAAAATGTAGAGCGTTTGGTGACCCAAGGCAGTGAAATTACAGGTGTAGTGGTCAATGGGGAAGTCATCAAAGCCGATCGTTATGTATTGGCCTTTGGGAGCTATTCACGAGATTTCTTAAAACCATTGCAATTAGATTTACCCGTGTATCCGGTAAAGGGCTATTCATTGACGGTACCTATTGTTGACCAAAATTTTGCACCGCAATCTACCGTGTTGGATGAAACCTATAAAATTGCTATTACTCGTTTTGATCAGCGTATTCGGGTCGGTGGCATGGCAGAGCTGAGTGGCTTTAACCGTGAGTTAAAAACAGATCGCCGCGGCACTTTGGAAATGGTGACTAAGGAGCTATTCCCAGGTGGTAATTTAAGCGAGGCAAGTTTTTGGACAGGTTTACGTCCTATGACCCCAGACAGCACACCAATTATTGGGGCCACCCGTTTTAGCAATTTATTCTTAAATACTGGACATGGCACTTTAGGTTGGACCATGGCTTGTGGTTCAGGCAAGTTAATTAGTGACTTGGTCATGAATCATCAGCCAGAAATTAGCACGGAAGGTTTATCGCTACAGCGCTACGCAGCTTAATAACGCAATTTATTTTCAAGGAAGAAAACATGCCACGTCCAATCCAAGCTGTGGTGCATTTAGATGCACTACAGCATAATTTAACGATTGCCCGAAAAAGTGCTCCACAGGCACAGGTGTTTGCAGTGGTCAAAGCCAATGCCTACGGACATGGTATAGCACATGTCTATCCAGCCTTGTGCGACGCTGATGGTTTTGCTGTGTTGGACTTGGCAGAAGCTGCAAAGATACGTGAGTTAGGTTGGCAAGGGAAAATTCTACTCTTAGAAGGTATTTTTCAACTGCAAGATTTAGCACTGTGTGCTGAGCTCGATTTAAGTTTTAGCGTGCATAGTCCCCATCAAATAGAGTGGTTAGCGGCCTTTGCCCAGCAATCCGCAGCACAGTTTGATGTGTATTTAAAAATGAACAGCGGTATGAACCGTTTAGGTTTTGAGGCAAAAGACTATCGCGCCGTGTTTGAGCAGCTACAAAGTTTTCCCAATGTGCGCTCTATTACCCATATGACGCATTTTTCTGATGCCGATGGGCAGCGTTTTTCCCAAGATGGCATTCAGCATCAATATTTAGTTTTTCAAAACACCGTTCAGGCTTTAGGTGGCTTAACTTCAGTCAGCAATAGCGCAGCAATTTTACGCCATTCAGAGCATATTCAATCCGATATTGTGCGTAGCGGGATTATGCTATATGGCAGTTCGCCCAATTATCCTAAGCAAAGTATTGAAGATTGGAATCTAAAGCCGAGCATGAGCCTACTCAGTCAAATCATCGCCATTCAAGATATTAAGCAAGGTGAAACGGTCGGTTATGGCTCTCAGTTTATTGCTGAGCGTCCGATGCGTATAGGCGTGGTGGCTTGTGGCTATGCCGATGGTTATCAACGGATTTCACCTACAGGGACACCTGTATTAGTAGACTCTAAACGCAGCCAGATTTTAGGGCGCGTCAGCATGGATATGTTGGTGGTGGATCTAACTGAACATTTAGAGGCAACCATTGGCAGTGAAGTGGTGCTATGGGGGCAATCTTCACAAGGTGCAGTGTTAAGTATTGATGAAGTGGCAGCGGCATCGGGCACATTAGGTTATGAATTGATGTGTGGTGTGACTGCGCGCGTACCGATGCACGCTGCCTAAGTTTTTAACAGGAAGTACAAGATATGACGGATATTCAACGCTATGATAGCAATCAAGTGATGAGTGCAGCCACGATTTTTAATCAAATGGTGTATTTATCTGGTCAAGTGCCTAAAAATACTGAGCAAAATATTGCTGGTCAAACCGCTGAGATTTTAACGACTATTGATAAAATATTAAGTGAAAATAACAGTGATAAGTCACGTATATTATCGGCGCAGTTATTTTTAAAAAATCTAGAAGATTTCCCCGTGGTTAATGAAATATGGATGGAATGGTTAACAGATTTACCCAAACCCGCCAGAGCCACGATTCAAGCCGATTTGGTCAATCCCGATTGGCTAATTGAAATAGCAATTACTGCTGCACAGTTTTAACTGTGCATTTTTTTTATGTGTTAAAGTTTTAGGAAACAGGAAGTTTTTTTAAAATCATATATTTAGGCATAAATATTGCTTAGGTGTATAGGTAATATAAGGACATCAATCCAATGACAATCATGCAACAAAATGATGCACCTGCAGACGAATTGCAGCGCAAACTTTCTAACCGACATCTACAACTCATCGCGATTGGCGGTGCAATTGGAACCGGTTTATTTATGGGTTCAGGTAAAACAATTGCTTTGGCTGGACCTTCAATTTTATTTATTTATATGATCATTGGCTTTATGTTTTTCTTCTTAATGCGTGCATTAGGAGAAATATTATTAGCAAATTTACATTACAAATCATTTATTGATATGGCGCGTGATCTGATTGGTCCAGGCGCTGCATACTATATTGGTTGGTCGTATTGGCTCGGTTGGGTGTTAGTGGGTATTGCCGACTTAGCCGCAATTATTAACTATTTAAGTTTTTGGTTACCCGAAGGCGCAGCGTTTAGTCCAATCCAGCAGGCCATGATTAGTGTTAGTTGTGTCTTGTTGGTATTAGGTTTAAATCTACTCACCGTGAAATTATTTGGTGAAATTGAGTTTTGGTTTGCCTTAATTAAAATTTTAGCCATTTTAAGCTTGATTGGTATTGGTGGCTTTATGGTGTTTAACCAATTCCAATCGCCGGATGGCAGTGTGGCAAGTTTTAGTCATGTCTGGTCAGGAGGGATGTTCCCCAAAGGCACCGATGGGTTCTTAGCAGGCTTCCAAATTGCATTATTTGCCTTTGTTGGGGTTGAACTATT
Organism: Acinetobacter sp. CY17; assembly: GCF_059515825.1. NCBI lineage: Bacteria > Pseudomonadati > Pseudomonadota > Gammaproteobacteria > Moraxellales > Moraxellaceae > Acinetobacter > Acinetobacter sp. CY17. The sequence goes on along the minus strand of NZ_JCAKMX010000029.1, from coordinate 8,755 downwards.
AGGGACGATGGCTGCTGAAACCAAAGATCCTGAGAAAAACTTGCCTAAAGCAGTGAATGCGATTCCTACCCGTATTATTTTATTTTATGTATTGTCGCTATTTGTGGTGATGTCTGTGACACCATGGGCAAAAATTCCAGCTGATCAAAGCCCATTTGTGAGCTTATTTATGCATGCTGGCATTGGTGCTGCTGCCTTAATTATGAACCTTGTGGTGCTCTCTTCAGTGCTATCCTCTATGAATAGCGGTGTATTTTCGACCAGTCGTATGCTATTTGGTTTAGCGCGTGGTCAACAAGCACCTGCGGCTTTAGCCCATTTATCCAAACGTGCTGTACCGGCTAAAGGTTTGGTTTTTTCTTGTAGCTTTATTATGGCAGGTGCTGCCTTGCAGTATTTTGTACCCAATACCTTGGAAGCGTTTACCCTTGCAACATCGCTGTGTGTGATTTTATTTATTAGTATTTGGGGGCTAATTATGGTGTGTTACTTACGCTATCGTAAATTACGCCCAGAGCAACATGCCAACTCGAGTTTTAAAATGCCGGGTGGGGTGTGGATGAGCTATATCGTCCTAATCTTCTTAGCGTTTGCCTTAGTGATTTTAAGTTTAGAGCCAGATACTTTTAATGCACTAAAAGTAAGTCCATTATGGCTGGTGATTTTATCGGTGACTTATTATGTCTTGTATCGTCCACGTGTACTTGCCATGAAAAAAGCCCAGTTGAAAACTGAAGCTTAGTTCAAGCAAAAAAATCCCCGCATCAGCGGGGATTTTTTTGAGGGATTTAAAAGATGGGCTTAACCACTACTAAGATAACCACTGCAAATAAAATAAACGTCGGCAACTCATTAAAGAAACGCCAAAATTTATGCGATTTATAGTGAGCATCTTGCATGAGTTTTTTACGGTAATAGCCGCAAACCAAGTGGTAAATGACCAATAAGCCGACTAAGCCGACCTTGAGGTAAAACCATGTCGCTGCATGGTAATTCTGTGTGGCATCGCCCCAATCTACTAAAAAGTGTGCTGTGATTAAAGTGGCCAACATTGCTGGCCACATAATCCCTCGATACAGCTTGCGTTCCATGATTTGAAAGCGTTGGTGGCTGGTCTGATCTTCGCTCATCGCGTGATAAACAAACAGCCTTGGTAAATAAAACAAAGCAGCAAACCAGCATACTACGGCAATAATATGTAACGCTTTTACCCAAAGGAAAGCATCAGAAGGAGCATCCATTAAATCACCCTAAGGGTGCATTAGCCTTCCCATTTTTTGAAAACGAGACAAGCGTTTACACCGCCAAAACCAAAACTGTTACTCATTACAGTATTCAGTTTTGTGTCACGTTTTTCAAGTACGATATCAAATGGTTTTGCACCCTCATCAAGCTCAGTGACGTTGATGTTTGGCGCAATAAAGTCATTTTGCATCATCAGGACTGAGTAAATCGCTTCGTGTACACCCGCTGCGCCTAAGCTATGACCTGTCATCGATTTAGTTGAGCTGAGTGGTGGTACTTGACCTGCACCAAACGCACGTTCCATCGCTAAAAGCTCAGTCACGTCACCTGCAGGTGTTGATGTACCATGCGTGTTGACATAGTCAATTTTGTCTACGCCGTGTTGTTTGGCTTCTTCGAGTGCCATTAGAACACAACGTGTTGCACCTTCACCACTTGGTGCAACCATGTCTGCACCATCTGCATTGGCAGCATAGCCCACCACTTCTGCTAAGATATTCGCGCCACGTGCCTGCGCGTGTTCTAGTGATTCAAGTACCACGAAACCGCCACCGCCAGCAATGACAAAACCGTCACGGTCAGCTGAATATGGGCGTGATGCTGTTTCTGGTGTGTCATTGTATTTAGAACATAATGCACCCATCGCATCAAATAATAAGCTTTGTGACCAATGGTCTTCTTCACCGCCACCTGCAAGCATTAAATCTTGTTTGCCAAGCTGGATCATGTTGTAAGCATAACCAATGGCGTCAGCAGAAGTTGCACATGCACTAGTAATAGTATGAGAAATGCCTTGTAATTTAAATGCCACACCCACGTTGGCTGTAATGGTGTTGGTCATGTTACGTGGTACAAAGAATGGACCAATTTTACGTGCGCCTTTAGTTTCTAACAGCTCGTTCATTTCAATCACAGATGCTGTAGAACCACCACCTGAACCGCCTGCAATACCGTAACGTGGATTACCGGCTAAATCTTCTGCTTTTAGACCTGCATGTTCCACTGCTGCAACTGCTGAGTTATAGGCATACATTGCACATACACCCATGAAGCGTTTGAGTTTGCGGTCGATATTGTCAAAGTCTTGTTCTGCTGCAGCACTGACATGACTTTTAAAATTTAAATCTGCATAAGTCTGGTTAAAACGTGTCCCAGAAATTCCGTTTTGTAACGAATGTAAGACATCGTCTAATGTATTGCCGATGCATGAGTTGATGCCCATACCAGTGATTACAACACGCTTCATCTACAGTTCCTTTATATGGTGATCTTGTGAAGTACAACGAGCAGTGAATGCTGCATACTTATGATTTTCAATACGTTCATGATAGCAGAAAGATTTTTGATTTCTTATGGCAAATCCTATGCCTGTTGTTGACTGATTTATTTTGCAACCAAATACTGCAGGACTTAACCAAAAGATACATAATCAAGTTGAGATAAACATAGACTATACCTAGTATTTAGCCAGAAAGTTCAAATTTACACAGAGGGGTAAATCAGCGTGAACAGTAAAAATAATCAAGCCGAAGGAATGTTCGATAGTGCGCTTGGAGTGGCTAAAAAGCTCAGTCACTCGGGCCTTGAGGTATTAAATAAAGTAGGACAAAATCAGAAAAAATCTGAAAAAGTAAGTTCTGCAGATCACAACGAATCAAGCTTGCCAAACTTATCCAAACAATTACTGGGCCGACATTATGCCAGCGTGAATAAAGTCACCAGTTTCGTCGCACCTGATTTAACCGATAAATTTTCCGATTATCTATTTGAGCAGCTCAATCATTTAGGTTCACGTTTAAGCGCTGTAGATCAAATTTTAGATGAGGCAGGGGTTAAAGATTTAGAAGAGCTAACCCAAGATGTCGATCGCTCTAAACGCATTAGTGAGGTATTGGCCAATCAAAATAAATGGTTGGCTTCAGTACAAGGTGCCTTAAGTGGGGCAACTGGTGTCTTGGGTTCTGCGCTTGATGTGCCGGCCTCTTTGTTGTTGTCTCTGCGTAGTATTTACCAAATTGGTCGTGCTTATGGTTTTGAGCTCAATCAACAAACTGAGCAAGACATGGTGCAGTTTGTTTTTAAACAAATTGATTTAAGTTTGATCGCGCAAAAACAAACCCTGTTGGTGGCATTAAAAGCGCTATCAAGCGCCTTAGAAACGCATGATCTGAATCAATTGCAGCAATTGTTGGGAAGTCATCAAGATGCTGAAACCTTAAAGCAGTGGCTGCAAGATGCTCAAGGACAGGCTAAGTTTGAATGGCTGAATCATTTACCTAAACTGAGTATTTTAAGTAAACTCACTCCAGTGGCTGGAGCATCGTTAAGTGCAGCGTATAGCTGGAAGTTACTTGAAGATGTTAATCAAAAGGCACAAGAGATTTTCTCAGAAGCGCGGACTTATTTACAACAGCATCAAGATTTAAACTTGTCTCCTATTGCAGCCTATGAAAAATCGCGTGAATATTTTGCAGCTAAGCAACAGGTGGGTGAACTAAAACTCAATCAAGCAATTGAACTTGAAGATCATGCCACCATTTCTAAAGTGGTTATTCAGAAAAAAGATCAAAGCCTTGTAGATGGTGAAGAAGCCAATCAAACGGTGCATCAGGATTTAAAGAAATTAGCAGCACAGATGGTTGAACCACATGCAGAGGTAGCTCCTCAGCAACCTGCCTTAAGCCAAGAAGTTGATTTTAACCAAGTACCTGAAGCACTTGAGGCTGAGTCTTTGGAAAAAAACAGTAAAAAATAGCACTGCAAGGGTTATCTGAATTGCCCAAAGCTATGAGTATTATTGGATGATAATCTGAAGTAGTAATTCAGGCTAAATTGCAGTTTTTTGTGTTTTTTTGTAGAGCAGAGTCTGTTTCTCGGGCTTGCTAATATTGACCATTAGACGATCTTATCTTACAATTATATGCCCTCAAAAAGTGGTACATTTTTTGGGGCTTTTTATTAACGGGAGAATTGCCAAATGGCAACAACAAATCAGTTGATCCGTAAGGGTCGTACAACTTTAGTTGAAAAATCTAAAGTTCCTGCGTTGAAGGCTTGTCCACAACGTCGTGGTGTTTGTACACGTGTTTACACAACTACACCTAAAAAACCTAACTCAGCAATGCGTAAAGTTTGCCGTGTTCGCTTAACTTCTGGCTTTGAAGTATCAAGCTATATCGGTGGTGAAGGCCATAACCTACAAGAGCACAGTGTTGTTCTTATCCGTGGTGGTCGTGTTAAAGACTTACCAGGTGTACGTTACCATACCGTTCGTGGTTCTTTAGACTGTGCTGGCGTGAAAGATCGTAACCAGTCACGTTCTAAATACGGTACTAAACGTCCTAAGAAGTAATTCGTAAGAATTAATTCTTAAGGTCTAGAACCGCAATCCTTTATCGTCTCGCTTGTCTGATTTCTGCATTTAATTTTGTGAAAATTCCAAGCGACGTGTAGTAAGGCCAGCTAAAGGTACATGACACTTTGTACAAATGCTGGATAAACCTGAAGTGTCAATTTTATTAGGTGTATTAAAATGCCAAGACGTCGCGTAGTTGCTGCCCGTGAAATCCTTCCGGATCCTAAGTTCAGCAGCCAAACAATCGCTAAATTCATGAACCACGTAATGCAAGATGGTAAAAAATCTATTGCTGAAAGTATCGTTTACGGTGCTTTAGACCGCGTTCAAGAAAAATCTAAAGTAGACCCAGTTGAATTTTTCGAGACTACTCTTGAAAAAGTTCGTCCTATGGTCGAAGTAAAAGCACGCCGTGTTGGTGGTGCTACATACCAAGTTCCTATGGAAGTACGCCCATCCCGTCGTACTGCTTTAGCGATGCGTTGGTTAGTAGACGCTGCTGCTAAGCGTTCTGAAAAAACTATGGCTCTACGTCTTGCTGGTGAGTTGCTTGATGCAGCTGAAGGTAAAGGCGCAGCAGTTAAGAAACGTGATGATGTGCACCGTATGGCTGAAGCCAACAAAGCATTCTCTCACTACCGTTTCTAAGCAAATAAAACAGACCTTTCTTAGGGCGGTGACACATCAGTTGTCACTGAGGTGTCATCCAAACGCTTTAAGTTGCATTGCAGCTTAAAGCGTACTGTTTTAAACAACAAAATTTAGGAATGCTAGAAATCATGGCTCGTCAAACCCCAATTTCTCGTTACCGTAACATTGGTATCTCTGCTCACATCGATGCTGGTAAAACAACTACTTCTGAACGTATTTTGTTCTACACAGGTGAGAGCCATAAACTTGGTGAAACTCACGAAGGTTCTGCAACTACGGACTGGATGGAACAAGAGCAAGAACGTGGTATTACTATTACCTCAGCAGCTGTAACATGCTTCTGGAAAGGTATGGGCAACCAGTTCGAACAGCACCGTATTAACGTAATTGACACACCGGGACACGTAGACTTCACCATCGAAGTTGAACGTTCTATGCGTGTTCTTGACGGTGCATGTATGGTTTACTGTGCTGTAGGTGGTGTTCAACCTCAGTCTGAAACTGTATGGCGTCAAGCAAACAAATATAAAGTGCCTCGTATTGCGTTCGTTAACAAAATGGACCGTACTGGTGCGAACTTCTTCCGTGCAGTTGAGCAAGTTAAAACACGTCTTGGCGGTAATCCAGTGCCAATCGTTGTGCCAATCGGTGCTGAAGAAAACTTCCAAGGTGTTGTTGACCTAATCGAAATGAAAGCGATTATCTGGGATGAAGCATCTCAAGGTATGAAGTTCGAATATGGCGAGATCCCTGCTGATCTAGTTGATACTGCTAATGAATGGCGTACTAACATGGTTGAAGCTGCTGCGGAAGCATCAGAAGAACTCATGGACAAGTACCTTGAAGAAGGCGAGTTAACTAAAGAAGAAATCATTGCTGGTATTCGTGCGCGTACATTGCTGAACGAAATCCAACCAATGCTTTGTGGTTCTGCATTCAAAAACAAAGGTGTTCAACGTATGTTGGATGCTGTTATTGAATTCTTACCAGCGCCAACTGACGTTGAAGCAATTAAAGGTATCTTAGACGACAAAGACGAAACTGAAGGTTCTCGTGAAGCGTCTGATGAAGCACCGTTTGCTGCGTTAGCGTTCAAAATCATGAACGACAAATTCGTTGGTAACTTAACATTCGTACGTGTTTACTCTGGTGTGCTTAAAGCAGGTAGCCCATGCTACAACCCAGTAAAAATGAAACGCGAACGTGTTGGTCGTATCGTACAGATGCACGCAAATGACCGTCATGACATCGAAGAAATTCGTGCAGGCGACATCGCGGCGTGTGTAGGTCTTAAAGACACAACAACTGGTGATACATTATGTGATGAAAACCACGTAATTACACTAGAGCGTATGGAATTCCCAGAGCCAGTAATTGCACTTGCAGTTGAACCTAAAACTAAAGCTGACCAAGAAAAAATGTCAGTTGCTTTAGGTCGTTTGGCAAAAGAAGATCCATCATTCCGCGTACGTACAGACGAAGAATCTGGTCAAACGATTATTGCTGGTATGGGTGAGCTTCACCTTGACATCATCGTTGACCGTATGAAGCGTGAATTCGGTGTTGAAGCGAACATTGGTAAACCAATGGTATCTTACCGCGAAACGATTAAAAAATCGGTTGAGCAAGAAGGTAAATTCGTACGTCAAACAGGTGGTAAAGGTAAATTCGGTCACGTATACGTGCGTCTTGAACCGCTTGATCCTGAATCAGAAAAAGAATACGAATTCGCTGAAGAAGTTGTTGGTGGTGTAGTACCTAAAGAATTCTTCGGTGCGGTTGACAAAGGTATTCAAGAACGTATGAAGAACGGCGTTTTAGCTGGCTACCCAGTAGTTGGCATTAAAGCGACTTTATTCGACGGTTCTTACCATGATGTCGATTCTGACGAATTATCGTTCAAAATGGCGGGTTCTTATGCCTTCCGTGATGGTTTCATGAAAGCGGATCCTATCCTTCTTGAACCAATCATGAAAGTTGAAGTAGAAACTCCAGAAGACTACATGGGCGATATCATGGGTGACTTAAACCGTCGTCGTGGTATGGTTCAAGGTATGGACGATTTACCTGGTGGTACTAAAGCAATCCGTGCAGAAGTTCCACTTGCTGAGATGTTTGGTTACGCAACTCATATGCGTTCTATGTCTCAAGGTCGTGCGACTTACTCTATGGAATTTGCTAAATATGCTGAAACTCCACGTAACGTGGCTGAAGGCATCATCGCTAAATTCCAAGCTGGCGGTAAAAAAGGTGACGACGAGTAATCTTTCGATTACTATACTTACCTAACTAATTTATAGTTAAATTTCTAATGCTCATGCAGTGATCCTGCATGAGTAATCTACAAAGGAAGATGAACATGGCTAAGGCTAAGTTTGAACGTAATAAACCACACGTTAACGTGGGTACAATTGGTCACGTTGACCATGGTAAAACAACTTTAACAGCTGCGATTGCAACTGTATGTGCTAAACAATTTGGTGGCGAAGCGAAAGACTACGCTGCAATTGACTCAGCACCAGAAGAAAAAGCACGTGGTATTACAATTAATACTTCACACGTAGAATACGATTCTCCAATCCGTCACTACGCTCACGTAGACTGCCCGGGCCACGCCGATTATGTTAAAAACATGATTACTGGTGCTGCTCAAATGGACGGTGCGATCCTTGTATGTGCTGCGACTGATGGTCCAATGCCACAAACTCGTGAACACATCCTTCTTTCTCGTCAGGTAGGTGTACCTTACATCGTTGTATTCTTAAACAAATGCGACCTTGTAGACGACGAAGAGCTTCTTGAATTAGTAGAAATGGAAGTTCGTGAACTTCTTTCTACTTACGACTTCCCAGGTGATGATACTCCAATCATCCGTGGTTCAGCTTTAGCTGCACTTAACGGTGACCAAGGTCAATACGGCGAATCAGCTGTTGTAGCTCTTGTTGAAGCGCTTGACTCTTACATCCCAGAACCAGAACGTGCAATCGATAAAGCATTCTTAATGCCAATCGAAGACGTATTCTCTATTTCTGGTCGTGGTACAGTAGTCACTGGCCGTGTTGAATCAGGTATCGTGAAAGTAGGCGAAGAAGTTGAAATCGTTGGTATCAAAGACACAGTTAAAACAACTGTAACTGGCGTAGAAATGTTCCGTAAACTTCTTGACGAAGGTCGTGCGGGCGAGAACTGTGGTGTTCTTCTACGTGGTACTAAGCGTGAAGACGTTCAACGTGGTCAAGTATTAACTAAACCAGGTGCGATCAAGCCACACACTAAATTCGACGCAGAAGTATACGTACTTTCTAAAGAAGAAGGTGGTCGTCATACTCCATTCCTTAACGGTTACCGTCCACAGTTCTACTTCCGTACAACTGACGTAACTGGCGCAATCTCTCTTCAAGACGGCGTTGAAATGGTTATGCCTGGTGACAACGTAGAAATGTCAGTAGAATTAATCCACCCAATCGCAATGGACCCAGGTCTACGTTTTGCGATCCGTGAAGG
>NZ_JCAKMX010000028.1:0-37999 GCF_059515825.1 Acinetobacter sp. CY17 | reverse complement strand
AATTTAACCGAAGAACAAAATGCTTTTGCTGAGTCGGTGCGTAAGTTTGCACAAAAGGAATTAGCGGATGGTGCATTGGAGCGAGCTCATTCCCATGATTATCCTTGGGAAGTCGCTGCAAAATTAGCAGAGATGGGTTTGATTGGTATTACTGTTAAAGAAGAAGATGGTGGTATTGGCGGAACCTTAATGGATGCTGTGATTGCCATTCAAGAATTAGCTTTGGTATGTCCTAAAAGTGCAGATGTTGTACAAGCTGGTAACTTTGGCGCAATTCGAACCTTTGCAGAATATGCATCTCCACATTTAAAAGAAAAATACTTACCAGATCTGTTAGCAGGCAAAAAACTGCTTGCTTTAGGTATGAGTGAACCAGGCGCAGGTTCATCCGTGACTGAACTAAAAACCTCAGCAGTTGAAAATGGTGATCACTACATCATCAATGGCTCTAAAGTATTTTCAACACATAGTCCACATGCCGATACCTTCTTGATTTATGTGCGTTTCGGTGAAGGGCTAGATGGTATTGGATCAGTGATGGTTGATCGTGGCACACCAGGTTTTGAAGTTGGTCAGCCTTCCGCATTTATGAGCGGTGAAGAATGGTGCCAGCTTTATTTCGATAACTGCCGTATTCCAAAAGAAAATGTATTGCTTGGTCCAGGTGGATTCAAGAAACAAATTTCAGGTTTTAACGTTGAACGTATTGGTAATGCATCACGTGCATTAGCACTTGGTCGCCATGCCTTTAATGTTGCACGTCAGCACTGTCTGGACCGTGAACAATTCGGTAAACCTTTATGTGAGTTCCAAGGTCTGCAATGGAAGTTTGCGGAAATGGCACTGAAGTTAGAAGGCTCACAACTTCTTCTTTACCGTGCTGCAATTAATTCTGATGGCGGTCTGCCATCTGCGTATGAAACAAGTATTGCCAAATTGTCATGCAATTTGACGGGCTGGGACGTCGCTAACGAAGCACTACAGGCCATGGGTGGATACGGCTATTCGACAGAGTCATTGGTTGAATACTGTGTAAAACGTACTCGAGGTTGGATGATTGCCGGCGGTTCGATTGAGATTTTGAAGAATCGTATTGCAGAAGACGTATTTGGTCGTCGTTTCAACCAACGTGCAAAGTAAAATTTTAAAAGGATTTTAGAAAAATGAATTCTATGGTGAAAGAGAATAAAACACTTTCTAATGCATTATTGAAGCCGAAGACCGTAGCGTTAGTGGGTATTTCAGATGACATCACAAAAACCGCCGGTCGTCCTTTACATTTTTTAAGAAATGCAGGTTATAAAGGTACCATCTACTGTATTAATCCACGTCGCGAGACAGTACAGGGTGAAAAAGCATATCCTTCACTTTCGGCATTGCCTGAAGTACCAGAACATGTGTATGTCTTAACGGCAGCGGAATTGGCATTAGAAGCTGTTGAAGAGTGCGGTAAATTGGGTGTACCTGTTGTAACACTCATCGCGAGTGGCTTTAGTGAAGCTGGTGCTGAAGGGATCGAGCGTGAAAACAAGCTACGTGAACTTAAAGCAAAATATCAGACACGTATTTTAGGTCCATCGAGCTTAGGTTTAGTCAACCTATATGAAGATCTATTTTTAACAGCAAATGCAGCTTTTGCTGAGCCAGGGTTGCCCAGAGGTCATATTTTCTGTGCTTCCCACAGCGGTAGTATGATTGGGTCTTTGACCTCACGTGGTCGTAACCATCATACGGGCTTCTATGGCTTGGTATCAGTAGGTGGTGAAGTTGATCTGAGCGTAGGTGAGATCTGCTTAGCTACTTTGGATAACCCAGATATTCATGGCTACATGCTATTCCTGGAATCAATGCGTCATGCAGAGAAATTACGTGAATTTTCAGTAAAAGCATCCGAATTAAATCGTCCTGTGGTGGTGTTTAAGCTTGGTCGTTCACAAGTCGCAGCAGATCTTGCAGTTTCACATACAGGTTCTATGGCAGGTGAAGATGCGGTTGCAGAAGCATTCTTTAAAGATTGTGGTATTGCACGTGTAGAAACCTTAGATGGCTTCTTGAATGCAATTCCTCTGTTAAGTAAAGTTCCACCACAATTAGCGAATAAGAAACAAATCAATGTGGGTGTTTTGACGACAACCGGTGGCGGTGCTGCAATGGTCGTTGACCAACTGGGTATTCGTAATGTTTCAGTTATGTCACCATCAGAAGAGACGATTGCCAAACTCAATGCACGTGGTGTAGATGTCCATGCTGGTGGAATTATCGATTTAACGCTGGCTGGTACCAAGTATGAAGTGATGAAAGCTGCGCTAGAAGTACTTGAAGAAGCACCTGAATTTGACTTGGTATTGGTCGCTTCAGGTTCTTCAGCTCGTTATCATCCAGATCTGGCGGTTAAACCGATTGTTGACAGCATCGCGACTTACAAAAAACCGTTAGTCAGCTTCTTAGTTCCTGATGCGCCAGAAGCATTAAAGCAATTAAAACAAGCTAATGTCCCTGCGTTTCAATCACCAGAGGCTTGTGCTGATGTAATCAATGCAGCATTTTCTCGTCGTCAGCCAATTCCCATTCCTGCGCAAGTGACTCAACCAACTGAATCGACTACGGTCACTTTAGATGAAGATTCTGCTTATCAATTGCTAAGCCCATTAGGCATTCAAAATGCACCATATCAACTGTTGGATGTTACACAACCCCAAGCGTTGGAAATTGCATATCCAGTGGTAGTGAAAGTTTTACATGATCAAATCAGTCATAAAACTGAAGTTGGTGGTGTGATTTTACATATACAAAATGAGACAGAACTCCAAGCTGCAATTCAACAAATTAAATCTAACGTTGAGAAAAACTGTCCAGAACTGACCGTTGCAAAAGTTTTAGTACAGTCCATGGTCAAAGGTCTCGGTGAAGTACTGGTTGGATTTAAACGTGACAAAGATGTAGGTCCAATTGTGATGCTGGCTGCTGGTGGTGTTTTGACTGAACTTTATAAAGACAGTTCAATGCGATTAGCCCCTGTGACCCTTGATGCAGCATATGAAATGATAGCTGAAGTAAAAGGTTTAAAGGCACTAGATGGTTTCCGTGGTAAGCAAAAAGGTGATTTAAACGCAATTGCTGAAACTGTAGTGGCGTTCTCTCAGCTTGCAGTATCTAAGGAATACTACATTGAAGAAGCTGAAATGAACCCACTTATTGTGAACCCTCAAGGACAAGGTGTTACAGCTGTGGATGCACTTGTACATATTGCCAAGGAAGCTTAAGGCATGACAGACACTATTCATTTTGAAACTGAGGGATCAATTGCGGTCATCGTAATTGATAACCCTCCTGTAAACACAGGTTCATGGTCTGTACGCAAAGGTCTTCTTGATGCGGTTGAGAAATTTGCTCAGGATGAATCTCTGACTGCAGCAGTGATCATTGGTAAAGATAAAAACTTTATTTCAGGTTCTGATCTTAAGGAGTTTGGCAAACCAATTACTCCACCTGAATTGCCTCAGGTAATCAAAGCAATAGAAGAATGTCCAAAACCTGTGATTGCCGCGATTAGTGGTGCAACTTTAGGTGGTGGTTATGAGCTGGCACTTGGTTGTGATGCACGTTTAGCAGCAGCGAATACCTTAGTAGGTTTACCAGAAGTGACTTTAGGTATGCTTCCTGGTGCGGGTGGCACACAACGTTTACCACGCCTGATCGGTCTGGGTCCTAGTATTGAAGTGATTTGTAGCGGCAAACGTCTTAAAGCTGCTGAAGCATTCAAACTAGGTATGGTCGAAGCCATTGCTGAAGGTGATTTACGTGCTTTTGCCATTGAATATGCAAAAACAGCAATCAAAAATCCGTTATCCAAGAAAACAGTAGCAGCTGAAACTGATGAAGAAATTGATGGCATTATCAAAAAAGCCTTGAAGTCTGGTAAAAACCGTCCTCAGGTTAAAGAGGCTATCCGTTTGATTCAAGCAACAGCGACAATTGATTTCGAAACTGCTTTATCTAAAGAACGTGAAGCATTTCAAAAACTTCGTGTGGGTGAAGAGGCATTTGCTTTAAGACACTTGTTTTTCGCAGAAACTAGCGCTAAAAAGGCCATCAATCTGAAAGAGACACTATTTAAAGCCATTCACAACGTCGTTATTGTTGGTGCAGGTACGATGGGAACTGGTATTGCTGTAGCGGCATTAAGAGCGGGATTTAAGGTTACAGTCTATGATCAGTCAAAATCAATCTTGGTAAAGTGCAAGTCTAAAATTGATGACATTTATACTCACGATGTTATAGCAGGTCGTATTCAGTCCTCTGATCAAATCAGTCAGCTAGAACAGCTTGAGCTTTCAGATCATGAGTGTGTTTTTACAAATGCTGATCTGATTATTGAAGCTGTTTTTGAAAGTTTGGCAGTAAAACAAAACTTAATTAAACAGATTGAAAGTGTAGCTGCACCTCATACGATTATTGCGAGTAATACGTCTTACATTGACTTAGATGAAATCGCTGAAGTCAGCATCCGACCTGAAAATATTGTCGGCATTCATTTCTTTAATCCAGCAAATATCATGCGTTTGGTTGAGGTGATTCACGGCAATAATACTTCTCAGGAAGTGATTGCTTCAGCATTCGCATTCGTACAGAAGTTATCTAAGTTACCGATTTTATGTAAAAACTCGTTTGGCTTTATTGGTAACCGGATCTACGCGGCTTACCGTTATCAATGTGAACTTATGTTAGAGGAGGGTGCATTACCTCATGAAATTGACCAAGCGATTGAAGGGTTTGGTTTTAATATGGGGCCATTTGCTGTAGGTGATTTATCCGGTCTAGACATTGCTTGGAATATGCGTAAGGCGAATACCGCAAAGCGTAACCCAAATGCGCGTTATGTTGAGATTCCTGACCAATTATGTGAAGCACAGCGTTTTGGTCGTAAAACAGGCGCTGGCTACTATAACTATGCTCACCAGAAACCTGAAATTGATCCAATTGTTACCGACATTATTCTTAAAGCTTCTGCAGTAAAAGGTATTGAACGAAAGCCCTTTACCTCTGAACAAATTGTGGAGCGTGTACTGCTCACGATGGCAAATGAAGCGGCATTATTATTGGCTGAAGGCGTGACTTTACGTATGAGTGATATTGATTTGGTCATGGTCAATGGTTTTGGTTTCCCTAAGTGGGAAGGTGGACCTGCATATTGGGCATCTAAACTAGATTTAAACTATTTATATCAGCAACAAGAAATTTTGGAGCAAAGTACAGGCGCTGGATTTAATGAAGGCGATTTATCCATTTTTCATAAACTTGCTAAAACTGCCTAAATTTTAAGTGCCTATTTGCCCGACTTCGGTCAGGCTTTTTTTACGCTTGAATGAATGGCATGAGGTCTTGATTTTTTGGAAATTATTACTGATTTCTCCTCAATATAATTGAACGCACCAACAGTGAATGACACATGGAAAATGAGTAATCAAAGCAGTTTAACAATGAGAGTATTAATGTCACCGGAGATGGCTAATTTTTCTGGCAATGTCCATGGTGGAAAGATACTAAAGTTACTGGATCAAGGCTTGTTTAAAGAAGCTATTCAAGTCAGGGAAATGGTTTAATTTCTTGCCAATATAAATTATGTCGGACGGAGCTCAATGGAAATCGGTATTTGTGTTGAGGCACAAAATATTCAAACCCGTGAGATCCGACATACCAATAATTTTTACTTCATTATGGTGGCAGGAGATCAGAATAGTAAAACTACTCAAATATCTCCTTTAAAACTTAGTTCGCAACTTAAGCAATGCCGTTTTGATGCTGCTTTAAGGCGTAAAAAACGACGACTACAGACCAATTAATTTTTCTTAATAAAGCATATCTAAAAAGGGATTTGTGATGAAAAACGCATATATTATCGATGCCATTCGTACGCCATTTGGTCGCTATGCAGGCGGTTTAGCGCCTGTCCGTGCCGATGACTTAGGTGCAGTGCCACTTCAAGCACTGATGCAACGTAACCCAAACATCAATTGGGAAAAAGTTGACGATATTATTTACGGCTGTGCCAACCAAGCGGGTGAAGACAACCGTAACGTCGGTCGTATGTCTGCACTACTTGCTGGTGTACCGTATCAAGTACCAGCAACGACAGTAAACCGTTTATGTGGTTCATCACTTGATGCCGTGGCGATGGCAGCCCGCGCCATTAAAGCGGGTGAAGCAGACCTGATTGTTGCAGGTGGTGTGGAATCTATGTCACGCGCACCACTGGTAATGGGTAAACCAGAAAGTGCTTATGGTCGGAGTCAAAAACTTGAAGACACCACCATGGGTTGGCGTTTTATCAACCCAAAACTCAAAGAGATGTATGGCGTTGAAACCATGCCGCAAACTGCGGAAAACTTAGCGGAACAATTCAACATCAGCCGTGAAGATCAAGATAAATTTGCCTTCAACAGCCAACAACGTACCGCAGCGGCACAAGCCAAAGGTTTCTTTAATAATGAAATCGTGCCTGTGGTGATTCCACAGCGTAAGGGCGATGCAGTTGTGATTGATACGGACGAGCATCCACGTGCATCGACCACTTTAGAAGGCTTAACCAAGCTAAAACCTGTGGTAAAAGCAGACGGAACAGTAACTGCAGGTAATGCCTCAGGTATTAACGATGGTGCAGCAGCAATTTTGATTGCCTCTGACGATGCAGTTGCAACGTATGGTTTAAAACCGCGTGCCAAAGTGATTGGTGCAACAGTGGTTGGTGTTGAGCCCCGCATTATGGGCTTTGGTCCTGCACCTGCCATTAAAAAGTTACTGGCACAAACGGGTCTCACTTTAGAACAGATGGATGTGATTGAGCTTAATGAAGCCTTTTCAGCACAAGCATTGTCTGTAACGCGTGATTTAGGCTTGGCTGATGATGAAGCCCGTGTCAATCCAAATGGCGGTGCAATTGCACTGGGTCATCCACTCGGTGCATCTGGTGCCCGTTTAGTGACCACAGCAATCAATCAACTTGAACAAATTGGTGGCAAATATGCACTGTGCTCCATGTGTATTGGTGTAGGGCAAGGTATTGCTTTGATTATTGAAACTATTTGATATCCTCTCCCACTTCAAGGGTAGAAATTCCTACAGCTAGATGCTTATAGTCAAGCGCAAGTATATTCTTAGAACTGTTTAAATCACGATCATAGGGGCTTAAACAGTTTTCATACTTGGACCTATTTTAACGCTGCATTTACTTAGACCGTAGCTAGCTCAACGTCGGAATTGATGCTTAGTGTACAGCACATATCCGACAGCATATTTAATAGCGACGTTTTGAATCTTATTTAACCTAATGAATGTGTTACTGATTTGTGATTGCTGGCACACCATTTCAGCTTTGCTTTTTGAATCGTTTGACTATGCCAATTGCATTCTTTCGATGTGATTAAAACTTAAATCATTCACTTTATTTTAGAGAAAGTTTAGCTCTGATGCGAGTTGGTTGATGAGGAGCATCGCTACGCAAGGTAATGTTTGTCTTTTACGCGTAAGTTAAGACTTTTCATAGGCTTATTTTAGTATTTTTGACTTGAGCTAAGTCGGTAGAGGGGAACTTAAAGCGACAACTCTTGTTGCATGGCTTATGCCAATCGCTTATATCCTTGCCCTGAACCCCTAGGTTTTAAGCTCCAAATGCTAAATTTCACTTAGCAATTAACTCAGCAATGAGGATTTTAATACTAAAGTGAGGGTTGAAAATAGTAGAATTGAGGAATGCATATTAGAGATAGCCTGTGGTCATTCACAACTTTATGATAAGTAATTCTTATATAAGTTATATGGTGATCGAATAGATTGATTATTACATTAATTCTTAATAAAAAAAATAATAAAAATCAATATTCTATTCATTTGAAGACTTCTGTGTTTTTTTGGATCAATCTGTAACATATCTGTCATATATAAGGCATACCATGCCGCTTACAGAGGCGACAAAACCAGACTGTTTTAGACAGCACTTTAGTTATGAAAAACTTTCAACATACATCTGCAACCTACTTTAATCGAGAACAATCTTTATTTGAGTTTAATCATCGTGTCCTAGCACAGGCACTTGATTCGTCTTTACCTCTATTAGAGCGTTTAAATTTTCTGATCATTTTTTCTCGTAATTTAGACGAATTTTTTGAAATTCGAGTTGCGGGGTTAATGAAACAACTGGATTTAAATGCGACAACGCGCACACCTGATGCGATTCCGACAGAGGAGGTGCTTGAAGGCTTATCCACGGTGATCCATCAAGCAGTGCAACAGCAGTATAATATTTTAAATCATACGATTTTGCCGCAATTACAAAGCCAAGGTATTCATTATATTCAATATCAGGATATCCTAGAAAAGCATAAAGCTTGGATTCAAGAATACTTCACTCGTCAAGTACAACCTGTATTAACGCCCATTAGCCTCGACCCAGCACATCCATTTCCGCGCTTGGTGAATAAAAGTTTAAACTTTATTGTTAGTTTAGAAGGTAAAGATGCTTTTGGCCGTTCGATAGAATTAGCGATTGTACCCGCACCACGTTCTCTGCCACGTTTAATTGCTCTACCAAAGCATGTTGCCGGTAATGATCAAGAACAAATTTTCTTGACCGCAATTATCCAACAGCATATTGATGAAGTTTTTCCAGGGATGAAAGCGACAGGTTGCTATGCATTCCGTGTGACACGTAATGCAGATCTTGTGCTTGCTGAAGATGTGGATGATCTAGCAGTTGCGCTAAAAGATGAGTTGTCTTCTCGACGTTTTGGGCGTGCTGTACGTTTAGAGATTGAAGATGATTGCCCACAGAAGATTATTCATTATTTATTAAATGAGTTTAATCTTGAAGAGCGTCAACTGTATAGAATTAACGGACCAATCAATCTTTCTCGTATGTCGACGAGTTTTGATCGACCTGAACTGAAATATTCTTTATTTAATCCTAAAGTACCCAAAGTTTTCAGAAAGCAAAAAAATATTTTTGAGATCTTAAAACGCCAAGATGTGCTGTTACATCATCCGTTTGATTCATTTCAGCCAGTGATTCAGATGTTGAGGGAGGCAGCCAAAGACCCTAACGTACTCGCGATTAAACAAACGCTTTATCGTAGTGGACCAGACTCTGAAATTGTTCAAGTACTTGCAGAGGCAGCAAGAAATGGTAAGGAAGTGACAGCTGTCATTGAATTACGTGCGCGTTTTGACGAAGAATCCAATATTACGGTTGCCAATATTCTACAAGAGGCAGGGGCAGTGGTCGTTTATGGAATCGTGGGTTATAAAACGCACGCCAAAATGATCCTAATCGTCCGTCGTGAAGATGATCAATTATGCCGTTATGTACATTTAGGTACAGGGAATTATCATGCTGGTAATGCAAAAATGTACACAGATTATGGGTTAATGACGACCCATGCTGAGATCTGTGAAGATGTACATCGTATGTTCCAGGAACTTACGGGTATGGGGAAAATGGCAAAATTGCAATGTTTGTTGCATGCTCCTTTTACCTTACACAGTGAGTTAATTAAACTTATTCAACAAGAAATTGAATATACCAAGCAAGGTGAGCAAGGCCACATTATTATTAAGGTGAATGCACTTACTGAGCCTGAACTGATTGCGGCACTTTATCAGGCATCTCAGGCAGGTGTAAAAGTCGATTTAATTATTCGTTCAATCTGCTGTCTCATTCCACAGGTTAAAGAACTATCGGAAAATATTCGGGTGCGCTCAATCGTGGGTCGGTTCTTAGAGCATACTCGCGTTTATTATTTCCGACATGGTGGTAAGGATACCCTTTACTGTGCTAGCGCTGATTGGATGGGACGCAATTTATTCTCGCGTGTGGAAACGTGTTTCCCAATCTTTGATGCCAAAATTAAGCAGCGTATATTAAAAGATGGTCTATTGAGTTATTTACAAGACAATCAAAATGCGTGGAGTTTAAATGCAGATGGTACATGGGAGAAAGTACACGTTAATAGTGGTGAACTGATACACAATGCACAGCTCTACTTAATGAATGACCAATCTGTCTCTTAGATAGAAATCATCAATAAGAGATTTGATTGTAAAGGGAGGGCTGAGTGGATAAGCAAATTGCAACATGAGCTTAAAAACCAGCCACTTTCTTTTGTGGAATTCACTACGCGCTCTGGCATTTAAGTTATCGGCTCAATGCTGACACTAAGGCCATGGGGTGGATTAAATTTGAAGTGCAATTGATATTGATATTGCTTTAAAAGAGCTTGAATCAACGCTAAGCCTAAACCATGCCCAGACTGTTGAGAGGATTTGCGCCAAAAACGTTGTCCTAACCAAGTAACATCCTCAGGATCTAAGACTTTCCCATTATCT
The DNA here is from genome assembly GCF_059515825.1 of Acinetobacter sp. CY17. Taxonomy (NCBI): domain Bacteria; kingdom Pseudomonadati; phylum Pseudomonadota; class Gammaproteobacteria; order Moraxellales; family Moraxellaceae; genus Acinetobacter; species Acinetobacter sp. CY17. The sequence goes on along the minus strand of NZ_JCAKMX010000028.1, from coordinate 27,622 downwards.
TGAATCATCAATGTATTCGCCTGCATAGAAATATAAATTTGATCAGCATTGGCATGCAGCAGCGCATTTTCAATTAAATTTTTAAGGCCAGTAAATACCACCAATTCAGGCAAGTTAAGCGTAGTTAAACTTGACCAATTAATACAGAGTATTGTTTTAACTTGAGGATAACGTGGCTCTAGCGTTGAGATCACCTGTTGTAAAATTGCAGCAATAGGCTGAGCAGCTGCAGGTGCTAAGCTTGTGGTTTCGGATTGAGTTAATAACAGCAGTTGTTCTAATAATTCGCTATAGCGACGAATACTCTGATCTGCTTGGTGTAAATGGTGTTGAATCTGAGGGGGTACATTTTGCTGTCTGGCCATCATTTGCGCTAATTGAACGTTGGTTTTAATTGCTGTTAAGGGGCTACGTAATTCATGTGCAGCATAAGCACTAAAAGCTTTTTCGTTCTCTAAGCTGTGGGAGAGCCTTTGAATTAAAAGGGTAACATTGTCAACAAAAGGTTTTACCTCTTTAGGCATCACTTTCGGGTCGACTTGATCTAAATATTGGCTCACTTCATTTAATTTTAAATCTTCACGGCTTAAATGAGTACTTAATTGGTCTAAAGGTGAAAATTCTTTACGAATAATCAAAATAATAAGTGCAATACAGAGCAATAAAGAACTTAAAAGCGGAATCAAAACTGAGCGTAAAATTTGCTGTAAAAGGGAGTCACGTAAAAACATTTGTTCAGCAGTCACGACTTGAATATGGTCTTTACGTAGCACATAACTTCGCCATTCAACTTCACCTTGTTGCCACGTACTAAAACCTACATTTTTTTTGCTCAAATGAAGAGGCGCCCCTTTAGTTTGAGCGACAACCTTTTGATTTTGAATGGAGTTATTGTGTAATAAAGAAACCTCACAAGCAATCAACTGCTGTGGGTCATTGGTGTAGGATGGGTAGAAGAAATCACCTTCTATATTCTGAAGAGGCAAATGTTGAATTAAACGTGCCACCATATGTGCTGATGCAGATAAACGTTGATCTAAAGTGTCTTGTAGGCGTTTTTTAAGATCTATATATAGCCACGTAAATACACAGCTCCACAGTAGAATAAAAACAAAGAGCAGACTGATCACTAAGCGGCCCTTTAAACTTTGCTTATACATATTCACGCTCAGGTTTAAAGATATAACCTACACCACGGACAGTTTGAATCATCTCAGGATGTAATTTTTGCCTTAAGTGATAGATATGGACATTCAGCGCATTGCTTTCGATACTATCTTGATAACCATAAATTTTATCCAGGAGTTGTTCATTTTTGAGCACCTGATGAGGATGATGCATTAAGGTTTCTAATAAACTAAATTCACGGCGGGATAAATGAATGCGACGTTGTTGATAGTGCACCTCTTGATTATCACGATTTAAACTGAGTGTGCCGAAGGATAATAGATTAGAGCAGAAACCACGTTGGCGTCGGTTGAGGGCATGGATTCTGGCAATCAGCTCATCGAGCTCAAAAGGTTTGGTCAGGTAATCATCTGCGCCCGCATTGAGTGCAGCCACACATTGCTGAGTTTGTAATCTGGCGGTTAATACTAAGACAGGCACATCAATCTGATCACGACGCCAGGCATGTAATAATGTTAAGCCATCTTGATCGGGTAAGCCTAAATCTAAAAGGCATACATCGACTGCACTATGTCGAATAAAATAATCAGCAGCGCTGGCCTGACTGACATGCTCAACTGAAATATTTAAAAAAGCCAAAGCTGCACAAATACTTTGGGCAATATAGGGATCATCTTCAACCAATACAACAAACATCATCGCTCCTTATGCTCAGATAGATTGTAGCGGAGATTTGAGATGTTAATATTGCCTTAATCTTAGATCTCACATAATGGCACTGCACAATGAATCAGGGCGGGTATATGTCGACATGGCTTAAAGGAATCATCCTCAGTACAGGATTATGGGCGGGAACAGCATATGCTGATTTTCTAGCTCCAGATCAAGCATTTCGATTTCAAGCAATATCGATTACGAAAGATCAGGCAGAATTGACATGGAAGATTGCGGATGGCTACTATCTTTACCATGATCAATTTAAAGTGCTTGATCAACAACAGCCCCTGCAATTGAGTCTGCCACCAGCCGAAGACAAAGATGATCCTAATTTTGGACGAACGCAGGTGCATTATGGGCAAGTACAGACTCACATCCCGTTAAAACCCAATCAATCCTTAACGATACAATGGCAGGGCTGTGCCGAAAGTGGTTTATGTTATCCCGTACAAAAAACCACGATTCGTACTGACGCAGCAGGTTTATTGCCTGCATCACAAGCTACAGCGCATGCTAATCGCTTAAATACGATGCAGCCGGCATCTTTATTACCAGAACCTGAGGTGGTGAATGATCAAGCTGTTGCTACAATACCGAGTATACAACCGCACAAGCAAGATCAGGTGATCGTAACACCGCAAGCCGCTCCGGTGCCCAGTGAAGCTGTAAGTGACAGCTTGGAACCAGAGAGTTTGGCATCTGCACCGCGTACAGGCCTCGTATCTGCATCTGAGCCAGTATCGGGGCAGCAAGCCGCGGTCACTTCTGGATCTGAAAACTCAATTCAGAGCCAATGGAATAATGATCAGTTTTTTTTCAAGATCCTGTCTGAGCAAGGGATCATGATGAATGTATTGATCTTTTTAGGACTTGGGGTGTTATTGGCCTTCTTACCGTGTTCTTTACCCTTAATTCCCATTTTATCCAGTATTTTAGTGCAGCAACGCCGTGGCTATCAGGCTGCAGTGGTTGCTTTAGCCTTTGTATTAGGAATGGCAGCTGTATATGCCATGATGGGGCTGGCTGTGGCCCAATTGGGCTATAGCTTTCAACGCTGGTTCCAAAGCCCAATGTTCATTGCTGTATTTAGTGTGCTGTGTGTTGTATTTGCTTTGAGTTTATTTGGTGCCTTTCAGTTGTCTCTTCCTCAAGCCTTGCTACAACGTTTAGATCGTTGGCAGCAAAAACAAAAAGGCGGTACCTTGCTAGGTGCCACACTTATGGGAATGATTGCAGCGTTGATTGTCGGTCCATGTATGAGTGCACCATTGGCCGGTGCCTTATTGTTTGTGGCACAGCTGAATCAACCGGGTTTAGGCGCGAGTTACCTGTTTGTGCTTGGTTTAGGTTTAGGTTTACCTCTATTTATTGCTGCGGTATTTGGGGCACAACATTTACCCAAACCGGGTCTATGGATGGATCGCCTTAAATTTAGCTTTGGTTTTGTGATGTTTGGTCTTGCGCTGTATTTTGCGCGTCCATTATTGCCAAGCCTACTGTATTGGCTATTGCTGGGTAGCTTATGTTGTATTTTGGCACTGTATATCGCCACAAAGCTACAAGCCCAATTAACCAAGCCAATTAGCAAAGCGCTACTGCTATTTTGCAGTCTAGGCTTAATCTACATGGCTGGTATGCAGTTTTATCAAGCTTGGCAATACACTCAAATTGAACATCAACCAGTGAAGTTAGATTGGCAGCGTGTGACCACAGCAGCACAGTTAGAGCAGGTGTTAGCGCAGCATGTTGGACAGCCTGTGGTGATTGATGTTTATGCAGATTGGTGTGTGGCGTGCCAACCCATTGAAAAAGAGGTGTTACCACGCCGTGATGTACAAGCCGGCTTAGAGTCTGTACAGCGGATTAAGTTGGATTTAACACACTATGACCGTAGCCAAGATGAACTGCTTAGAAACTGGCAGATTTTAGGTCCGCCTACTTTTATTTTTCTAGATGCCCAGCATCAAGAGCAGCGTGAATTGCGTTTAACAGGTAGTTTTAGCGCATTACAACTTATTCACCGCTTGCAACAGCTTACACAACAGGCCCAATGATGATATCAGTGGATGCTCTACATATTGGTCCTTTCATGCTTCCTTGGACATTATTGATTGTCTTTAGTGCGCTGATCATCACGAGCTTGTGTATTGGTTGGGCCTCACAAAAAAATGCACAGTTCAGTGTTCATCAGCGCCTCAGTCGGGATCTGCTGTGGAGCAGCTTTATTGTCGGTACACTTGGCGCACGTGTAATTTTTGTGTTGCTCAATGCTGAAGTGTATTTTGTCCAACCGATGGATATTTTTAAAATTCAAGATAAAGGTTTTCATGTTTGGGGTGGAGTGATTGTCGCGGCACTCTGGTATTGGCGACGTCATACCACTTTAGCAGCCGTTTATAAAAGTCTGGTGCTCGCAGGATGTATTGGTCTGATTATAACGGGCTTGTTGCTAAAATATACCCTACAGCCCAAAGCACAGTTTCCTGAGCTTGCACTTTCATCTGTCTCAGTTCAGACAAATCAACCATCTAGTCAGATACCATTAAATCGTTTTATAGGTCAGCCGACGGTGATCAACTTATGGGCCAGTTGGTGTCCACCTTGCCATCGTGAAATGCCAGTCTTGGCACAAGCAGCACAACAATATCCTCATATTCATGTGGTTATGGTAAATCAAGGTGAAGACTTAGCAACAGTGCAACATTATCTCGCCAAGCATCAATTTAAATTTCAGCATGTATTGCTAGATCCAAACGGTGATATTCCGGCACATATCAACAGTTTTGGTTTACCTACAACCTTATTTTTTAATGCGCAAGGTCAGTTGATCGAGCGACATATGGGTGAATTAAGCCCAGCCATGTTGCAACACTATCTCAAAAAAATGGAATAAATCATGATGAAACCACTGCAATATTTACTCGGATTGGGCCTTGTTTTGGGCGCAAGTCTGTCTGCACAAGCCAATATTAAACAGCAGTTGGAAAAAGAAGGCTTCGTATTTGTGAAAACCATTCCTGCACCGCAAGGGATGACAGGATGGATCGGGCATCAAGACCAATATTCCACCAGCATCTTTATTTCAAAAGATAACCAATACTATATTAAAGGTGAGCTTTTTGATGCCAAAGGTACGAATGTCTCAGAACAGCAAATTGAAACCCATATGAAAAAAGCCATTTTGGATGATGTGTGGAAGAGTTTAGAACATGCAACTTGGATTCAAGATGGTCGACAAGATGCACCGCGTATTGTCTATGTATTTTCTGATCCCAACTGTCCGTATTGTCATAAATTCTGGCAAAACGCCCGACCGTGGGTCGAATCAGGTAAAGTACAATTACGTCATATTCAAGTTGGAGTGATTCGTGAGGAGAGTCGTGGGCAAGCGGCCAGTCTATTGACTGCTCAGAATCCAGAGGCTTTATTTGCACAACTGAATCGGGATCCAGCCAAGTATACATTGCCCGTGTTAAGCAAAATCCCCGCAGCTATTGCTGCAAAAATTGATGCCAACCAAAGTTTGATGGATAAATATGGCTTTTTCTCGACCCCTGCAATGGTCTGGAAAAATCAGCAAGGTGAATTTCAATCCACCCAAGGTTTGCCAAGTCACTTGCAAGATATCTTCGAGAAATAGCCTGATATTGACAGAGGAGGCCTTGTTATGAAGTTTGGTGATGAGGCTTGATGTGCGTTAGTTTTAAGTTGGGCTTGCATCCAAAGAAGTGTAGATCAGGCATCATGTCATGATTGGACACACGCTTTTAGCCTAAGTCATCTTATATTTAAATAGTATAGAAATAATTAAAAATAAGGCTTAAAAGAACACAAAATGTCGAATTTAAATGATCCGCGTGTATTATTTGCTTTAGAACGCACTGCTCTGGCATGGAATCGTAGTGGTTTAGCGCTCATAGCCTTTGGATTTTTAATCGAAAAGTCTAATCTGCTGTTAAAATTATTACAACCCGAAGCATATCATGAAAAAATTCTGTATAGCACTTGGTTAGGAATGGCGATTATCGGATTTGGGATGCTGATCAACATAGGCTGCATTTTTCAGTATCGCCGTGGCCTAGCAAGTTTAAGTCCAGCCGAACACCTCGAAGGGTATTCGACTCAGCATCCTATTTGGTTGAATCTTTTTACTGTCTTGACGGGCATGTTAATCCTGATCTCATTTTGGCTCTATTGAATTAAATGTTCAAGCCTTGGGGTGGCAATACAGTTGATAGAGCGTATCGATCATGGTGACAATCTTTGCATCACCTATGCTATAAAAAATGTGTTTTCCTTCACGGCGCGTAGAGACAATTCTCGCTTTGCGTAGTACGGTTAACTGCTGTGATAAGGTGGGCTGCTGTATCTGCGTCACTTGCTGAATCTGTTGTACATTTAGTTCACGATCAGCCAATACACAAAGAATTTTCAAACGTTCTGGGTTAGTTAAAACTTTCAAGCAATCAGTAACATAATGAACTTGAGAAAAGTCAATTTTCATATTTTTGTCATTCATGTCATTCCTCCTCAACGGCATACACAGATTAAAATAATCAAAATATGCTTGAATATTATTTATTATTATATAATATAAAAAAGTATATTGTATAGAGAAAGAACAGCATGCACGATTTTCTCATCGCTTTTATCGGTGGTTTAATGCTAGGTACTGCAGTTGTGGGCTATTTATATGTTCATGGACGTATTGCTGGCATGAGTGGTCTGATTGCACAAGTTTTAAATCCAAAAACCATATTGAAAACGCCAGCAATTTGGTTTTTATCAGGACTCATTGTTACGCCTTTCATTTATGGCTTATTTGTTCAACCCGAGATTGAGTTAAATGCTAGTCCTTTGATGATGGTTGTAGCAGGCTTATTGGTTGGTTTTGGTACACGTTTAGGTTCTGGTTGTACCAGTGGGCATGGTATTTGTGGCATAAGCCGTTTATCTAAGCGTTCGATTGTAGCCACTATAACCTTTATGTTGGCAGGTTTTATTGCCGTTTATGTTATTCGTCATGTGACAGGAGCATTCTAAGATGAAAAACTTTTTAGCTTTTGTCTTTGGTTCGATTTTTTCAGTCGGCTTAATGTTCTCAGGGATGTCTAATCCTGAAAAAGTCTTAGATTTTTTAGATCTGTTTGGTGATTGGGACGCCAGTCTTGCTTTTGTCATGATGGGTGCAATTGCTGTTGCATTTATCCCATTTCAAAAAGCGGTGCGTGCTCAACAGCCGAAAACTGTATTTAATGAGTCAATTGAGTTGCCAAGCAATCAAAAAATCGATAAAAAATTAATCACAGGGGCATTGCTGTTTGGTGCAGGTTGGGGGATTGCGGGCATCTGTCCAGCGCCAAGCTTTACCCTCATTGGTTTAGGATATTACCAAGGACTGTATTTTATTATTGCTATGTTAGTGGGTGTTTGGATTCACCGTAAATGGTCAGGAGCTTAAGTGATGCAAAGCGTACAGGTACAAGATTTTTTTGATAAAAATAGCAATACTTTTAGCTATGTAGTGACCGATCCAAACACGAAACACTGTGCCATTATTGATAGTGTATTGGATTATGATGCGGCATCGGCTAGCACCTCAACAGTACAGGCAGATCAAATCATTGCCTATATTCAAGCACATGATTTAAAGGTGGAGTGGATTTTAGAAACACACGTTCATGCTGACCATTTAACGGCTGCCCAGTATTTAAAGGCACAGTTAGGTGGAAAAATTGCCATGAGTGAAAAAATACACTTAGTGCAAGAAACCTTTGGCGCGATTTATCACTTAGATATGAAGCGCTTTAATGCTGAGCAGCCATTTGATTATTTATTTGCTGATCATGAGCAGTTCAAGATCGGGGATCTAGCAGCTTATAACATCCCTACCCCAGGACATACCCCTGCTTGTCTGAGTTATGTGGTAGGCGATGCGGTGTTTGTTGGTGATACCTTATTTATGCCAGATTATGGTACAGCACGTTGTGATTTCCCCCGTGGTAGTGCAGCGAATTTATTTGACTCCGTACAGTGTTTATATACATTGCCTGAAACGACTCGAGTTTTTCTGTGCCATGACTATTTACCACCAGGGCGTGAGCATTATGTCTGTCAAAGCACTATTGCACAGCAAAAAATGCACAATATTCATATTCATGCAGGAACTGATAAACAGCAATTTGTAGATATGCGTCATCAGCGTGATGCAACTTTAAGTATGCCAAAGCTGATTTTACCGGCTATTCAAATCAACATGCGCGCAGGCCACTTTCCTGAACCTGAAGCCAATGGGATCTCATATTTGAAATTGCCACTCAATTATTTTGCTTAATGGTTTGCTGTAAAATAGATCAGGATATTTTTACTTGAAGATATCCTTTATGCTTGGTCAAGGATTTGATATTTCTAACCCATATGACTTGTGAGAATACACAATGCCGCATTCCTATCATTTAGAAAAACATTATTTAGAGCGGGCAGGGTGGTTACGTGCTGCGGTATTGGGCGCGAATGACGGTATTATTTCGGTGACCAGTTTAGTGGTGGGTATGGCAGCCAGTGGTGCTTCTAGTCATATTCTCTTGGTGACCTGTGTCGCAGGTCTTATTTCAGGGGCTGCGTCTATGGCAGCAGGTGAATATATCTCAGTTAAATCTCAAGAAGATATTGAAAAAGCAGATTTAGCGCGAGAGGCAAGAGAGTTACAGCAACACCCAGAACATGAGCTCGCAGAACTGACTCAGATTTATATTCAGCGTGGTTTAGATCGTCAGTTGGCTGAACAAGTTGCGCAGCAGTTAACAGAGCATAATGCTTTGCATGCTCATGCCCGTGATGAAATCGGTATTCTTGAGCAAACAGCTGCACAGCCCCTTACCGCAGCATTTGCTTCAGCACTCGCGTTTAGCGTGGGCTCATTAGTACCTTTACTGTCTATTTTAATTTTGCCTGAAGTGTATGTGTCGAAAGGTATTATGTGGGTTGGGGTATTAAGCTTAGGCGTGCTGGGTGCAATTGCCAGTTATGCAGGTGGGGTAAATGTCTATAAAGGTGCGCTACGTATTATGCTGTGGGGCATTATTGCCATGCTCTTTAGTGCTTGGATTGGTTCTCTGTTTCAGTGATGCATGCGTCTGCAACTGACTGAAACAGAGAGAAGTTACGATTACTTGACTAAGCTCAGCAAAGCTTGTGCCGTTGCCGCAGAAGAGGCTGGGTTTTGTCCCGTCACCAATAAGCCATCAATTTCAACATGCGCTTGCCAATCGGCAGCTTTTGAATAGAGACCGCCCTGTGCTTTGAGCATATCTTCAACTAAAAATGGAACAATGTCGGTTAAACCTACAGCGTCCTCTTCTGAGTTACTAAACCCTGTCACTGCTTTACCACTCACTAGAGGTTGACCATGTGGGTCTTTCACATGGCGCAATACGCCAGGGGCATGACACACCGCTGCAACTGGTTTTTTAGCAGAAATAGCTGCTTCAATAAGTTGAATAGATACAGGATCTTCAGCCAAATCCCATAAAGGACCATGCCCACCTGGATAAAACACGGCATCATACTCTTCTAAAGAAACATCACGTAACTTTGCAGTATGGGCTAAGGCATGTTTTGCCTCTGTATCTGCCTCAAAACGGCGTGTTGCCTCAGTTTGCGCATCTTCTGCATGACTTTTAGGATCAAGCGGTGGTTGTCCGCCATGAGGAGAGGCAAGGGTGAGTTCAGCACCTGCATCTAAAAATACATAGTAAGGCGCTGCAAGTTCTTCGAGCCAAAAACCAGTTGATTCACCAGTCTGACCTAATTGCTTATGCGAAGTTAACACGACTAAAATCTTCATAAGTTTCCTTCTTTCATTCTAAGTGTTTTCTGTCTCAAGCAGTTTAAGGGATTTTTGAAATGACATTGCATTTGCTCACACAATAGCTCTAAAAACCTCTACTTTAATGACCAAAGTCAACCAGATCTTTTATTACACCTGAGACTGATCTTTACAAGTGTAGGAATTGAAAGAAAATTATAGGTGATAAGCACATGTTAGAGCAGTCATTTGCTCTATACTGTCTTGCTAAAATTGAATCAATCAGTGACCTAAATTTAAATACCATGAAAATAAATGCTGATGTGAACCCGAGGCGTTGGCTGATACTGATTGCTGTCATGCTGGCTTTTTTGCCAGTGGTCATTGATATGACGGTGCTACATGTGGCAGTACCCTCCTTAACACAATCCTTAGCGGCATCGAATAGCGCTGTGTTATGGATTATTGATATTTATCCATTATTGATGGCAGGATTATTAGTGCCGATGGGAACCTTGGCTGATCGGGTGGGTAACCGTAAGATGCTGCTGATGGGGTTATTTATTTTTGGCTCGGCTTCGCTGTTGGCCGCATTTTCTCAAACCGCAACCATGCTCATTATGGCACGTGCTGTATTGGCTTTTGGTGGCGCGATGATTATGCCGTGTATTCTAGGTATTATCCGTAAAACATTTGAAGATAATCAAGAGCGGGCACTGGCATTAGGCTTGTGGGGCACCGTCGGCGCTGCTGGTGCGGCTGTGGGTCCATTAATTGGCGGCGGCTTACTTGAGTATTTTTGGTGGGGGGCAGTTTTTCTCATCAATGTGCCGATTATGCTAGTTGTTACACCCTTATGTTATTTTTTACTATCTAAAGAAGAGCGAACACAAGCTGGAAAATGGGCATTTGGACAGGCCATCATTCTTATTCTTGGTATGATGACCTTGGTGTATGCCATTAAAACTGGTTTAAATGCACAACATTATATGGCGGTTTCTATAGGACTGGTTTTGGTAGCGATCACTTTATTGACGATTTTTGCACGTCAACAGCTTCGCTCGACTGAGCCCATGTTAGATCTTTCTTTGTTTAGCTATCCTGCTATCTTAGCTGGCATGATGATGGCCATTGTGGCTGCTGGTGTGCTTGCAGGTGTAGAACTTACCTTAGCCATGGAATTGCAGTATGTGATTGGGTTAAGCCCACTTCAAGCAGGAATTTTTATGGTGCCGATTATGATTGCTGCTGCAGTGGGTGGACCGCTTGCTGGTTTGCTTTCTAATCTTGTGGGCTTACGCTATGTGGCAACGGCCTCACTTTTTACCGCAGCGTTTGCATTGCTGAGTTTGGTCTATGCAGATTTCTATCATCCTGGTCTAGCGGTACCTGCGATTTTGGCGCTGATTGGTCTAAGTTTGAGTATTGGTCTCACTGCCTCATCGATTGCAATTATGGGATCAGTTGCAGCTGAAAGAGGGGCAGCAGCTGGCGCGTTAGAAGCAACTGGCTATGAGCTCGGCACTGGGCTTGGGATTACATTTTTTGGTGTATTTATGGCGCATATATTTGCACAGCGTATCCAGATCCCTGACACACTTAATCCCTCCTTTGCACAACAGGCACAACTTTCTATTGGGGATAGTTATTTAGTCGCAAGTCAATTGTCAGGAACGCAAGCTGAGAGTTTAATTGTCGCCGCAAAAGCAGCATTTAGTACCGCACACTTCACTTTATTAACCACAGCCGGACTACTGATGGCAGTCTTAGCCATCGTCGTATTTATAATGCTAAAAAACTACCGTCCTTAAAACGCTAGACCGTGCAATCTAGATGGTGTATTGCTGCCATTCACAGAATATTGTTTAGAAAAAAATATATCACCGCATAGATTTTTTTAACAAATGGTAAAAATTAATTAAAGTGTAATCAAATGATCATGGATCTGTCATCAGAGTCTTATTGACTAAGAGCACCTTTTTTTACCAGATATTTTTATGCCAAAATCTTTTGCCATTTTATTGTTATGTATAGGCGGCATGCTCAGTGCATGTAATGACGATCAAGAGAGTCAGTCTACTCAGCCGACTCCACCATCCGGCTGTCAGACAGCACACTGTGCACCATAACAATAAATAAGAGGGTGATATATGAATCGTCGTGATTTTTTATTAAATACTTTAAAAACATTATCTGGTACTGCAATGTTGGCCAGCTTACCAATAAGTATTCAAAAAGCGTTTGCCATTGATGCCAAGGTTGAAACAGGGACAATTCAAGACGTCAAACATGTGGTGATCTTGACCCAAGAAAATCGTTCTTTTGATAACTATTTTGGCACACTGAAAGGGGTGCGCGGGTTTGGGGATCGTTTTACGATTCCCCTAACTGACCAGCGCAAAGTATGGCAACAATATGATCAGCACCAAGAGATTGTTGTACCTTATCATTTGGACAGTCGTTTAGGTAATGCACAACGTGTCAAAGGTACGCCGCATTCTTGGAAAGATGGCCAAGATGCATGGGATGCTGGCCGTATGGGGGATTGGGTCAAACATAAACAGCCACAATCGATGGGTTACTATAAACAGCAAGAAGTAGAGTTTCAGTTTGCACTGGCGAATGCCTTTACTTTGTGTGATGCCTATCATTGTGCGATGCATGCAGGCACGAATCCTAATCGCAAATTTATTTGGACAGGAACTAATGGCCCTACAGGTGCAAATGTGGCCAGTGTGGTGAATGAGTTTGACTCAATTGGTGCCTCAAATGCAGGTTATGAGTGGATGACTTATCCTGAACGTTTGCAACAAGCAGGGGTGATTTGGAAAGTCTATCAAAGTATGCCTGATAACTTTACCGATAATCCACTGGCAGGTTTTAAACAATACCGACGTGCCAATGAGCTGTCTGGTCAGCCGGTCAGTCATCGCGATACTGTAAGCCCTAGCTATGATGAACAAATCGATGCCCATCAACCGTTATATAAAGGCATTGCCAACACGATGCCAGACGGAGGGTTCTTAGCAAGCTTAAAAGAAGATATTGCCACAGGAAAACTCCCAGAAGTCAGCTGGATTGTTGCACCTGCAGCCTATAGCGAGCACCCTGGACCATCGAGCCCCGTACAAGGCGCTTGGTATATTCAAGAGGTACTTAATGCCTTAACTGAAAATCCAGATGTTTGGAGTCAGACGGTATTCTTGGTGAATTTTGATGAAAATGATGGTTATTTTGACCATGTTCCATCGCCAAGTGCACCGTCACGTGATGAAAAAGGCGTACCACAAGGTAAGACCACGCTTACGGATCAGCAGATGTCTTATGAGTACTTTGATCACCCTGCGGTAGAGAGTGCTAAATCGCAACCCCAACCGGATGGGCGGGTTTATGGGCCAGGGGTACGTGTGCCAATGTACGTTATTTCACCTTGGAGTCGAGGGGGATGGGTTAACTCACAAGTATTTGATCACACCTCGATCTTACGCTTTTTAGAGCAACGTTTTGGTGTGCAAGAAAATAACATAAGCCCTTATCGCCGTGCTGTATGCGGTGACTTAACTACAGCATTCGATTTTAAAAATCCAAATATTATGGAGATTCCTTCTTTAGACGGTAAGCGAACCAAGCAAGAAGCCGATGCGATTCGACAAGCTCAAGCCAACTTGCCACAAGTCTCTAGACCAGAAGGACAAATCATGCCAGTACAAGAGGTGGGGGTTCGTCTATCACGTGCTTTGCCTTATATCTTGCATACCAGTGCGAAAGTGGACGTTACGACACAAAGTGTAGAATTGATGTTTTCTAATACGGGAACACAGGCTGCCGTCTTCCATGTGTATGATCGCTTGAATCTCACAGCAATACCAAAGCGCTTTATGGTGGAAGCAGGTAAGCAACTGGCGGATCATTGGCCAGTCAATCCGGACTATGATTTATGGGTATTGGGACCGAATGGTTTCCATCGACACTTTAAAGGTAACTTAAGCCAAAGCTTACAGCAGCAAGCTTTGCCAGAGATTCGCATTTGTGTCTCAGACTGTGCTCCCAAAATTGAATTAAAAGTCCGTCATGATGGCAAGCAGCCAGTGAAATTACGGGTACAAGCCAATGCTTACCTCGCACAGCAATCATGGCAGATCGAGACCGCTGTTAATGAAAATAGTTTGGATTGGGATATGGAAGACTTTGGAGGATGGTATGACTTTAGTGTCAGTCTAGTCGATGATCCTTCGTATTTACGCCGTTTTGCTGGTCGTGTCGAAACAGGCAAAGATTCGATTTCTGATCCTTATATGGGCTATATCGATGCCGTCATTTAGTCAATCTGTCTGAAAAAAAGCCTGAACTTGATTCAGGCTTTTTTTTTCGACTGCTTACTTGGATAAGGCCGCCCCACTTCATAAAATTCTAAAGTCTCAATAATCGACTTCATAAAATTCTCAAATATTTAAATATAATTTTTGCACTAAAAATTTAAGTTATTGAAATTTAAATAAAATTTAAGTTGGCATGACCTTTGCAAAATCTTAAGTACAAGGACAAAGGGATTGCATTATGCAACAGGATCATGTGACCCAGCCGACATGCTTTATTCATGTCACAGGCACGCAGCGGAATAAATTTATCGAGTTTGAGTTTTCGATAGGTGACCCAGAGCTTGCTGTAGAGATGATTATGCCAGTGCAGGCTTTTGAAGAGTTTTGTGCCAAACATCAAGTGCAATATTTAACTGCAGATGAAGTGTGCAAACTTGAATATGAACGGATGAAATGGCGTTTTGGACAGCCAGGAATAACAGAATAAATAAATCGTTATAAGATCAGGGAGATCTTACATGCAAATTGATATTAAAACTTCAGGTGTGAAACCTATTCGTAACACCTATGCGTATGTTGAGAAACGTTTTGGCGACAAGGTTGCATCACGTTATCAAGAGGCTAGCTACGATATTCAGGAAGAAATTAATTTTCATTACCGTCCATTATGGCAGCCTGAACATGAAATCTTTGATACTAATCGTACTGTCATTCAAATGCAGGATTGGTATGCCTTAAAAGATCCACGCCAATTGTACTATGGCACATACACACAAACCCGTGCTCGTCAGCAAGAAGTTATGGAGAGCAACTTTAATTTTGTTGAAAAAAATCAAGTGTTAAATACGATTGCCGCGGATTTATTGCATAAGGCTGAGCAACTGTTGATCCCATTACGTCATTACGAGTGGGGTGCCAATATGAACAACAGCTTTATTACGGGTTATGCCTATGGGGCGACCTTAACCAATGCCACGATGTTTGCCACCATGGATCGTTTGGGGTCAGCACAGTATCTATCTCGTATTGGCTTATTACTAGATGGCAACCAAGGAACCTCTTTAGAACAGGCCAAACAAAATTGGTTAGCACATCAAGCATGGCAACCGCTACGTGAAAGCGTAGAGCAGATGTTTATCGTTAAAGATTGGTATGAACTGTTTGTGGCACAAAACTTAGTATTCGATGGTTATATCTATCCATTGCTCAAACATATTATTGATCGTGAATTTATTGCACACGGCGCATCAGCGATGAGTTTACTCACCTCATTTATGCATGAATGGTTTGATGAGACCCAACCATGGGTGAATGCGGTGATTAAAACCACGGCAGCTGAGTCTGAGCATAACCGTAGCCAAATTTTAGCATGGATCCAAACATGGCAAGCTCAATTGCGTCCAGTGGTACATCAACTTCTACGGCTCGTTGACGCCAATACAGATGACATTGAGATTATCGAAGAAATATTTAATAAACGTTTAAGCAAAATGGGTTTAATTGCCAAGGAGTCGGCAGTATGAAAAATGTATTTATGGCTTTTCAAACCAATGATGATACCCGTCCGATTATTGAAGCGATTGAGCAAGATAATCCGGAGGCAAAAATTGAATATTATCCAGCCATGGTCAAAATTGATGCCCCGGGTCAGTTGACCATTTACCGTGCATCGGTAGAAGAAATTATGGGACGTGATTGGGACTTGCAAGAAATTCATATCAATTTGATCAGTATTTCTGGAAATATCGATGAAACCGAAGACAGTTTTACTGTGGGTTGGTTTGGCTAAATAGTGCTGAAATATCAACCGATGGATGGTTGAACTAAAACAAGATTATGGAGAATAAAAATGAACATACAGGCAAAAGCGGCAGCACAAACTCAGCGCAAGCTCAATTTAAAAGATAAATACGCCCTCATGACCCGTGATTTAGGTTGGGAAACCAGTTATGTGGACATGGATCAAGTCTTTCCCTACGACAAGTTTGAAGGCATTAAAATTCATGACTGGGACAAATGGGAAGATCCATTTCGTCTGACGATGGATGCGTATTGGAAGTATCAAGCAGAAAAAGAACGTAAGCTCTATGCCATCATCGATGCTTTTGCACAGAACAATGGGCATATGAATGTCACAGATGCGCGTTATATCAATGCGATCAAACTGTTCTTAACGGGTGTGACCCCAATTGAGTATAATGCCCATCGTGGCTTTGCTATGGCTGGGCGCCAATTACGTGGTGTGAGTTCACGTGTTGCGTGTCAGATGCAGGCGATTGATGAACTGCGTCATTGCCAAACCCAAGTGCATACTTTAAGTCATTATAATCGTTACTTTAATGGTTTCCATTCATGGCCACAAAACTTTGATCGCCTCTGGTATTTATCGGTGCCAAAGTCATTTATCAACGATGCGATGACTGCAGGCCCATTTGAATATTTGGTCTCTGTCTCGTTTTCATTTGAATATGTACTGACCAACTTATTATTTATGCCATTTATGTCTGGAGCCGCTTATAACGGTGATATGGCAACCGTGACCTTTGGTTTCTCTGCACAATCCGATGAAGCGCGTCATATGACCTTAGGCTTAGAGGCGATTAAATTCTTACTGGAGCAAGATCCAGACAATGTACCGATTGTACAAAAGTGGATTGATAAATGGTTCTGGCGTGGTTACCGCTTACTGACCTTAGTGGGCATGATGATGGACTATATGTTACCGAAAAAAATCATGTCATGGCGTGAAGGCTGGGAAATCTACTTTGAACAAAGCGGTGGTGCATTATTTGCCGATCTTGAGCGTTACGGTATTCGTATGCCAAAGTATTGGGAAGATTCGGTCAAAGAAAAAGATCATATTACCCATCAGGCGTGGGCAATGTTCTATCAATATTGCTGGGGTACAGGTTTACACGCATGGGTACCAACGCAAGAGGAACAGGAATGGCTCTCTAAAGAGTATCCGAATAGCTTTGATCAGCACTATAAACCACGTTTTGACATGTGGAAGAAGCAAGAAGAAGAGGGCAAGCGTTGGTATAACACCAGTTTGCCATGCCTATGCCAAACCTGTCAGATTCCAATGATCTTTACTGAGGTGGGTGATCCAACCGTAATTCGCCAACGTGAAAGCATTTATAAAGATGAAAAATATCAGTTCTGTTCAGATGGCTGTAAAGATATTTTTGACGATGAGCCAGAAAAATACGTGCAAGCATGGTTACCGGTTCAACAAATCTTAAAAGGCATTGCCGGCGGTCCTGCACCTGAAGATATCGTACGCTGGTCTTACTTAGAGCCGGGACAAGATACAGGTGCCTTTGAAAGTTCACCAGATGCATTGAATTGGGAAAAATGGAAAAAAGCCAATAGCACCATTTAATTATTAACGTTGATCTAACCCTTTAAAAATAACAATAAGGTGATGTGTTCAGGACGAAACATCACCTAGGAGATTCTTATGTCAGTTATCGCCCTAAAACCGAATTATCAAGGAAAAGTTCGTGATGCCCAAGATCAATATGATGGTCAGCAAATCCTTTTTGTAGAGTGGCATGGTCATTTAAGCATTAGTGCGCCGATTGCGCTTTTGGTCAATCCAGCGCAGAAATTCCAGAACTTTATAGACATACAGCTGAATGAAAGTGTATTTGCCAGTCATCCAGATTGGCAAAGCGTGGACTGGTCAGCGGTGGAATGGACCTTTCAACGTGAACTGCTCAACTTTCAAGCACAGGACAGTTTTGAAAGTTTAAATATTGGGCATAAGTCTTACTTACGTTTTCATACCCCTGGCTTAAATGGACTATAAGGAGCAGCAAGATGACGTATGAAGTAACCATCGAGCCCTTAGGTCAGACGATTGAAGTTGAGGAAGGGCAAACCATTTTAGATGCCGCCTTACGTGCAGGTATTTGGCTGCCCCATGCCTGCGGTCACGGTTTATGTGCAACCTGTAAAGTACAAGTGACTGATGGTGAGGTTGACCTCGGTGAAGCTTCGCCATTTGCACTGATGGATATGGAGCGCGCGGAAGGCAAAGCATTGGCTTGCTGCGCGATTCCCCAGTCAGATTTAAGTATTGAAGTGGAAATTGATGAAGACCCAGATGCAAGAGTCATTCCTTTACGTGATTTTGAGGCAACTGTTGACTCAATTGTCGACTTAACACCAACGATCAAGGGTATTTTCTTACGTGTTGACGGGGAAATCGAATTTCAAGCTGGACAATATATTAATTTATATTTACCGGGCTTATCAGAGCCACGTGCATTTTCAATTGCTAGTGCGCCTTCAGAGAGCAACTTAATTGAACTGAATATTCGCCGTGTACCGGGTGGGATTGCCACCACATGGATTCATGATGATCTAGAAGTTGGACAAAAACTTAAATTTTCAGGTCCACTAGGGCGCTTCTATACGCGTTTTTCTGATCCAAATCCTGTGATTTTTATTGCCGGAGGTTCAGGTCTATCCAGTCCAAAATCCATGATTTTAGAACTGCTAGAAAGTGGCGATTCGCGTGCGATTACCTTATTACAGGGCGCGCGAAACCAAGCAGAATTGTACTACTACGATTTCTTTAATGACTTGGCTGAAAAGCATCCTCAATTACGTTATGTACCCGTGCTGTCTGATGAAGCCAATGACAGTGACTGGACAGGTGAGCGTGGTTTTGTGCATGAGGCCGCTATACGCGTCTTTGATAATGACTTTAGAAATCATAAAGCCTATCTGTGTGGCCCACCACCGATGATTGAAGCATCGATCCGCGCACTGATGCGAGGGCGTTTATTTGAGCGCGATATTCATATGGAAAAATTCTTAAGCGCAGCAGATGCCGCCAATCAAGCGACGCGTAGCCCATTGTTTAAGAATATTTAGGATGAGGAGGGCGCTCGATATGTACCTGATTCAATTACTCAATGTAAACGAGCAATTTTACTGTACTGATGTGCAAACCTTATTACAAGGCATGCAAGCGCTCAGCCGTAAAGGCATCCCCGTTGGATGCCGGGGTGGGGGCTGTGGAATCTGCCGCATTAAAGTGAGCCAAGGTGATTATCACTGTCAACGCATGAGCAGCGCCCATGTGAATGCTGAAGAATTGCAACAAGGCTATGCCTTAGCTTGTCGTTTATATCCAAAAAGCGATTTGGATGTTGAAGTATTAGGACTTAAAAACTGCAAGAAGCCCTTGCAGATGATGAAAGGGATGTCACAACATGAATTATAAACCTATTTCTCGGCCTGGCCATGTGGCACTACGTGTGCTTGATTTAGAAGAATCCGTACAACACTATGTCAATGTATTAGGATTGATTGAAACGGGGCGGGATGCCCAAGGCCGTGTTTACCTTAAAGCATGGGATGAGCATGATCATCATTGTTTGATTTTACGTGAGGCAGACGCACCAGGCATGGATTGTATGGCGTTTAAAGTCATCAATGCTCAAGAATTAGAACGCCTTGCACAGGCATTACAAGATTATGGGGTGGCGATTGAACGCATCGCTGCGGGTGAAAACTTAGCAACCGGTGAGCGTATTCGTTTTACTGCACCTACAGGACATGTATTTGAACTGTATGCACATAAAGAAATTTTTGGTAATGGGATGCCAACCACCAATCCTGGCATTCAAGCACAAAATTTAAGAGGCATTCATCCAAGCCGCTTTGATCATTGTGCTTTAATGGGAGAAGGCGTTGAAGCCAGTTACCGATTGTTTAAAGATGTGCTTGGTTTCGATTTAGCGGAACAAGTGGTCGATGGTGACACGATGATGGCAGCTTTTATGTCATGTAGTAATAAGCCGCACGATGTTGCATTCATCTTTGCGCCAGACAAAGGTAAATTGCATCATATGTCCTTCTTTGTTGAATCGTGGGCGCAGGTCTTATCGGCTGCAGATACCATCGCCAATCATGATGTATCACATGAAATAGGACCAACGCGTCACGGTATCACGCGTGGTGAAACACTGTATTTCTTCGATCCTTCAGGCAATCGTAATGAAGTGTTTAGTGGTGGCTATATTTGGTATCCAGACCGTCCAACCTTGACGTGGACTGCAGATGAATTACCACGCGCAATTTTCTTTACCGAACGTAAGCTCAGTGACACCTTCTTCAATGTCATGACTTAAATAAACGCAGTATCTATTGCTTTAACGATTTAGATAAAAATAAGAGATGAAAAAATGAATATCAATGTTAATCCAGAAATCGTCAATTCTATTCAAACAGGAAATTTCCTGACCAATTATCATGATACAGGTAAAGGTTTTCCTGTGGTGATGGTGCATGGCTCAGGCCCAGGTGTGACCGCATGGGCGAATTGGCGCTTGATTATGCCTGAACTGGCACAAGATCGCCGTGTCATTGCACCAGATATGCTGGGTTTTGGTTATACCGAACGTCCAGCAGGCATGGTTTATAACAAAGACATTTGGGTACAGCAGCTTAAAGACTTATTTGATGCCTTGAACATTGAGCGAGCAGACTTAGTGGGTAACTCTTTTGGTGGCAGTATTTCCTTAGCCTTTGCGATTGCGTATCCAGAACGCGTACGTCGTTTGGTGCTGATGGGTAGTGTAGGTGTTCCTTTTGAAATTACAGAAGGACTAAACAACGTTTGGGGCTATGAACCCTCGTTTGAAACGATGCGTAAATTGATGGATACCTTTGCCCATAGTCGAGCTTTAGTAACAGATGAGTTAGCTGAATTGCGCTATCAAGCCAGTATTCGTCCTGGTTTCCAAGAATCGTTCTCTGCCATGTTCCCTGCGCCACGTCAACGTTGGGTCGATGCACTGGTGAGTCCTGCGGAACAGATTGCTCAATTGCCGCATGACACCTTAATTATTCACGGGCGTGAAGATAAAGTCATTCCGCTGGATACATCCTTGCAATTATTTTCGTTAATTCCACATGCACAATTACATGTCTTTGGTGAGTGCGGTCATTGGGCACAGATCGAACATAGTGCACGTTTTGCCCGTTTGCTCAGAGACTTCTTCAACGAAGCCTAAAGGACTCCGCCTGTAGCAAGGTCGCAGCAGGCGCTTTAATAAAAGGACAATATATGAAAATTAAGTTTAGCCACTTAGTTTTAGGGGCGCTAGTGGCTTTAAATAGCCAAATGGGCTGGAGTACAGAAAATGGTGCAGATTCATTTGCCTTAGGTGCCGAAGGGGTTTTGGCTGGAGCATTGCCACCGCCGGGTGTTTATCTGCTGACGTATTATCAAAGCTATACTGCGTCCGACTTTGTCAATGACTCAGGTCGGACCTTAATTGCAGATTTTGATATTGATGCTAAAGCCTTAGTGCCACGTCTGGTATGGATGACTGAACAGCAAGTGTTGGGTGGTCAATTGGGTTTTTATGCCGCACAGCCATTGGTCGACTTACGTCTTAAAATGGCCGGTCAATCGGATCATGAACATGGTCTTGGTGATTTTATCTTTGCTCCGATGCTGGGCTGGCATTCAGGTCATCATCACTGGGCAGCCGCAATTGAAACGGTATTTCCAACGGGTAAATATGATCAGGATCGACTGGCAAATTTAGGTAAGAACCATTATAGCTTCCGTCCTATTTTCGCCTATAGCTATAGTGATCCTACAGGTTGGGACATTTCAACCAAGTTTTCTTATAGTTTTAATACTGAAAATGATGACACACAATATCAATCGGGTGAGTACTTTGCAGGTGACTATAACGTTGGCTATAAAGTCACACCGCACTGGTTAGTCGGTCTACAAGGTTATGCCTTTAAGCAATTTACAGATGATCAACAACAAGATGTTGATATTGGATTTAAAGGACAAGCGCTCGCCTATGGGCCAGCAGTTGCTTATCAAAAAGACGGTTGGGCATTAGAAGCAAAATATTTGACTGAGACTGAAGTTAAGAATCGACCTAAGGGTGATGCGACATGGTTGAAATTTGTATGGTCATTTTAGGAGAGTGTTAATGCAAGCAATTTTACAACACTGTGCAGACCAACTTTTGCAAGCTGAGTTAAACGTAAATGCAATTTCACCTGTACGTGAGCAATTGGGGCAACAGGCAAATCTTGATCACGCCTATCAGATCCAGGCGATCAATACCCAACACGCTTTAAAGCAAGGTCGACGTTTAGTCGGTAAGAAAATTGGTCTCACATCATTCGCCGTGCAGCAACAATTGGGTGTGGACTCTCCTGATTTTGGCATGCTATTTGACGATATGGCTTATGCTGATGGTGAGATGATTCCTACAGGCAAACTGATTCAGCCCAAAGTTGAGGCAGAAATTGCATTGGTTCTCAAAGCAGATCTTGATCACACTGTTCACAGCATCGATGAAATGCTGGCGGCGATTGATTATGTCGTAGCAGCGATTGAAGTTGTGGACAGTCGGATCGAGAATTGGAATATTTCACTGCTTGATACTGTGGCGGATAACGCATCTTCAGCTGCCTTTGTCTTAGGTAGGAATCAAGTCGTAGCAACAGAGATTGACTGGGTCAATTGTGCTATGCAGATGCGCTGTGCTGAAGGTATTGTGTCTGAGGGTCAAGGTAAAGCCTGCTTAGATCACCCCCTGAACGCCGCGATTTGGCTCGCCAATGAGATGCTTAAACGTGGTCGACCGCTACAAGCTGGAGATATTGTCCTGACAGGCGCTTTAGGTCCTATGGTTAAAGTTGAAGCTGGACAGTGTTATACCGCTGAGATCGAAGGGTTGGGCAAAGTGACTGCACGATTTAGTGAATGAGCCTATAAGTATAAAGAAAGAAGGATAATAACGATGGAAAAAATAAAATGTGCCATCATTGGCTCAGGCAATATTGGCACTGATTTAATGATCAAATTGATGCGCAATGCACAGTATGTCGAATTGGCTGCCATGGTTGGTGCTGATCCACATTCCGATGGACTGGCGCGTGCTGCTCGCTTTGGTTTCGAGGTTACGGCAGACAGTATTGAAGGACTCCTGAAGCTACCGAGCTTTAAAGACATTAAAATTGTTTTTGATGCGACCTCAGCAGGTGCACATGCGCATCATAATGCCGTGTTACAGCAACATGGTATTCAGGTGATTGATCTAACCCCTGCTGCGATTGGTCCTTATGTGGTGCCTGTCGTGAATTTAGAGCAACATTTAAATGCACAAAATATCAATATGGTGACGTGTGGTGGGCAAGCGACCATTCCGATGGTGCATGCGGTGTCGAAAATAGCCAAAGTGCACTATGCAGAAATTATTGCCTCGATTGCCAGTAAATCTGCAGGGCCTGGAACCCGTGCCAATATTGATGAATTTACTGAGACTACATCTAAAGCGATTGAACAAGTCGGTGGTGCCCGACGAGGCAAGGCGATTATTATTATGAATCCTGCTGAACCACCACTCATGATGCGGGATACAGTGTATTGCTTGGCAGAATTGGGTGCAGATCAAGCCGCAATTCGTCAATCGGTTCAAGAAATGGTTACAGCAGTACAGACCTATGTGCCGGGCTATCGCCTGAAACAGGAGGTACAGTTTGAAGAATTTGACCAACATCATCCGTTAAATATTCCAGGTTTAGGTCAACTCAGCGGTTTAAAAGTCTCGATTTTCCTTGAGGTTGAAGGTGCAGGGCATTATTTACCTGCCTATGCGGGTAACTTAGACATTATGACCAGCGCAGCACTCGCTGCGGCTGAGCGCTTGGCACAGTCGCATTTTAAACACACACATACGCTCACAGCGGAGGCCTAAGATGATCGATCCACAACGTAAAATTTATGTTTCTGATGTGACCTTACGCGATGGCATGCATGCCATTCGTCACCAATATTCACTGGAGCAAGTCCGTCAAATTGCAAGAGCACTCGATGAAGCCGGTGTGGACAGTATTGAAGTCGCACATGGCGATGGCTTACAAGGCTCAAGCTTTAATTATGGTTTTGGTGCCCATACCGATTTAGATTGGATTGAAGCGGTTGCCAGTGAGGTCAAACAGGCCAAAGTTGCCACTTTATTGCTGCCGGGGATTGGAACCATTCATGATTTAAAAGCAGCCTATGATGCGGGTGCACGAGTGGTACGTGTCGCTACTCACTGCACAGAAGCGGATGTCTCCAAACAACATATTGAATATGCGCGCGAATTAGGCATGGATACTATTGGCTTTTTAATGATGAGCCATATGAATAGTCCAGAAGGTTTGGCCCAACAAGGCAAGTTGATGGAAAGTTATGGGGCACAATGTATTTACGTGGTGGATTCAGGCGGTGCCATGAACATGTATGACATCGCAGCGCGCTTTAAAGCTATGAAAGCTGCGTTAAGACCTGAAACTGAAACAGGAATGCATGCCCACCATAATTTAAGTTTAGGGGTGGCCAATAGTATTGTGGCACTCGAACATGGCTGCAATCGTATTGATGCCAGTCTGACGGGCATGGGTGCAGGGGCAGGTAATGCACCGCTTGAAGTATTTATTGCTGCAGTTGAACGTATGGGACTCAACCATGGCTGTGATGTTAAAAAACTGATTGATGCTGCAGAAGATATTGTACGTCCATTACAAGAAAGACCGGTACGCGTAGATCGAGAAACTTTAGCCTTAGGTTATGCAGGCGTCTATTCAAGTTTTCTACGTCATACTGAAACGGCGGCGGCAAAATATGGTCTATCGGCCTTTGATATTTTGGTTGAATTAGGCAAGCGTCGTATGGTCGGTGGCCAAGAGGATATGATTGTGGATGTAGCTCTAAATATGCTCAAATCGCAGCCCAGCACCTAATAAAAAAGCAGCTGATTAAGCTGCTTTTTTATAACTAATGTGATGTGCTTAAGCTAGTTTTTTATATTTATAACCCATTTGAGCACGACTAATACCCAACAAACGTGCCGCAGCACATAGGTTACCTTGGCTTCTTTCCACAGCAGTTTTGACAAATAAATTTTCAATTGATTCTAAAGTAATATTTTTCTCGAGCAGTTGCTGCATGAGATCCTCTAAGGATGGGTCCGGGACCTGGGTGATTTTGCCCTCGTAATTCAACATGTTGATATTTTCATCGAGCAGCGTAGTGTAAGACGGTGGGAATAACATGGTTGCATCGATAAAGCTATCTTGATGCGCTAAGATCATGCCTCTTTCAATCACGTTTTCCAGCTCACGAATATTGCCTGGCCAATCATGTGATTTAAGCGCATGGATGGCTTTATCCGTTAAGCCCTTAATACGTTTACCTTCACGCAAAGAAAATTTATCGATAAAACGTTGTGCTAGCGCCAAAATATCTGATTTACGTTCGCGTAAAGGGGGGATAGAAACAGGAAAAACATTTAAACGATAATACAGATCCTTCCTAAATGTGCCATTAGCAACAGCTTCAGCGAGATCAACGTTAGTTGCGGCAATCACTCGAACATTGACCTTACGCGTTTCGCTACTGCCTAAGCGGTCAATATCACCCGATTGCAGAGCACGCAGTAAACGGGTTTGGGCGGCCATGCTCAGTTCACCCACTTCATCTAAAAATAGTGTTCCACCGTCGGCTCTTTCAAAACGTCCAGCCCGTGAGGTTTGTGCGCCAGTATAAGCACCTTTTTCTATACCAAATAACTCTGACTCGATTAACTCGTTAGGTAAAGCACCGCAGTTCACTGCGATGAAAGGCTGCTGTGCACGTGGGCTCGCATGATGGATTGCATTGGCAAAGACGTCTTTACCTACACCAGTTTCACCGAGTAACAGAACAGTCACAGGGCTTGAAGAAGCACGTTCTGCGAGTGCCCACGCCTCTTTAAATTGAGCTGATTCACCAATCAAATCGACTGGAAGTTCTGGCTTTGGAAGGGCTTTTTTTAAGTCTTCAACTTGGCTTTGTAAAGCTATTAGTTGTTCAACAATAGAATCTGCTTGATAATATTGTAATTCTTCAGAAACATCATCCCACTCATCCAAAGGCTTGCCAACAAAGCGAGGGCCTTGAGGAGTTATCTCAATTTGCTTATGTAAAATAAAGCGATTCATAATGCCACTGACATAGCCTGTCGCATGTCCGAGTTCACTCCAAGCCACTGCCGTTTGATCAGGCGCTACAAAGTCTTGATGAATTTGATATTCTAAAGAGTTACGCCAGATAGCATCAATATAATAATGTCCATTTTCAATATCAATTTCTACAGCATTGACATCTACTTTGACCATCCCTTCTAAAGCATGTAGTAAAGGACCTTTATGGAGCAGTTCTAAGTCACTTAGATTTTGGTAGCTTGATTTAACAATTTCGGCATCTCTTAATCCTGCAGCATAACCAATCCGAGTAAGAACTCCACGTGTACGTTCTAACCCTAAAGTATCGATCAGTTCTTTACGTAGTGCGATGAGAGATGAAGAGTGCATCAGCATCATACGTTCTTCATCTAGCCAAATTTGCCCAGTTTCAAATGAGAAACGTAATCTCGATGAAATTTCGGAAATACCGGGTGAACTCTTGTCCCAATCCTTGAGACGTATTGTTGGAGTCATTTGAGTGTTCCTACACATACTTTTATTTATTTTTCAGCCTCTCTAGCATACAAGGCAAATTGTACAAGTCAATGTGACGAATGTTATGCGATCTTATTAGAGTAAATAAGATAATGAATTGGTTATAATCAGCTATGTTTAGCTGTATCAATAAACTATACATTTTTCTGGATAAAGGGTTTTTGAATTTCTTTATATCAATTTTTCAGATATTTATATTAGAAAAATAGTCCGTCAATTGACTAATTATTGGTTATATGTCTCATTTTATAGTGGAAAAGTGAAGTATTATGCCAATAATAAATTCAATTAAACGTGTCAATAAATCATGATGAAAGATGAGCGTACAATTATTGGGGTTGTAACAGCAGGTGCAACAGTCACTGCGATGATCAATAATAGATCAGTAGGTAAAGCGGTTGCTGATGCCAATGGTTATTATGTTTTAAAGCTTAACAAAGCCTATACTAATGGTGAGAAAATCGATCTTAGCGCGAAGGATAAAGCTGGCAATACTTCGCATGTAGAGAGCATTATAGTTGCTGACACAACAGCACCTACTCAACTGACACAGAAATTAGAGAAAGATAATCGTACGATTACGGGCAAAAGTGAAGCTGGCGCCACCGTGATTGCCACTGTTGCGGGCAAAGTTGTTGGCACAGCACAAGTTGCTAAAGATGGTAAATATAGCCTTTACCTTGATCAACTCTTTAGCAATGGTGAGAAGGTAGAATTATTTGCTCAAGATCAGGCGGGTAATCAAAGTAAGGTGAATAGCGTTACTGTTAAAGATACGACAGCACCTGATCAACTGACTTTAAGCCTAAGTGCTGATAATAGAACGATTACAGGGAAAACTGAGGCAGGTGCAACAGTCACTGCGATGATCAATAATAGATCAGTAGGTAAAGCGGTTGCTGATGCCAATGGTTATTATGTTTTAAAGCTTAACAAAGCCTATACCAATGGTGAGAAAATCGATCTTAGCGCGAAGGATAAAGCTGGCAATACTTCGCATGTAGAGAGCATTATAGTTGCTGACACAACAGCACCTACTCAACTGACACAGAAATTAGAGAAAGATAATCGTACGATTACGGGCAAAAGTGAAGCTGGCGCCACCGTG
>NZ_JCAKMX010000027.1:0-38917 GCF_059515825.1 Acinetobacter sp. CY17 | reverse complement strand
GCCGTTAAAACCTGACGTACAATTGAACGAGCTGTATCATCACTGACTTGATATTCTTCAGCAATTTGTTGCTGAATCTCATTCAATGTTTGTTTGGCTGTATCATTTAGCTCTTTCGCAAGTGGTAAGATTTCTTTATTTAATAAGGCTTCGTACTGTTCTGGCTCTCCACCTTGACGTATAAATTCTTTATACCCTTCATAAACTTCATCGCCACCTTTCGCTAACATTTCAGGGTTATTAGCCAATCCTGCCTGAATATTATTTAGCGAACTTAAAGCACGTTGTTTATAGGTATTATCAGGCAATGCTTTGATAATGTTTTCAGCACTTTGTCTAAAGTTCTCTGGCAAATCTTTCTGTTGTTGTATAATCTCAGCACGACCACTTTCAGTGAGTAAACGATTATCCACAGTTACAGAACCATTCAACATGCCTGTCACTTGGTCACGAGTAATTTCTTGCGTGTTGTTGATATCACGGTTGGTGATATCTGTCACATTCGTCACAGTACCTTGACCTAAGGTTGCCTTGGTCAGTTGTTCTGTTTCTTGCCCGCCACTATTTAAACCAATGGTGGTCGAACCTTTGGGATGATTAGCGGCTTCTTTAGTTCCTTTTTGTGGAATACCAATACTCGTTGATACATTAAAGCCACTGCTACTGTTATAGTTGTGGTCTTCGATATCTTTGAGTTCTAATGCACCTGTATAATTCAGTTTGCCATGATCAGTCAGTGTGCCATCACTATTCTTAGTTGCATTGGCAATTACACCACCAATATTGGTGACGTTTTTAACACCCATCGCATCTAGGTCGGCATTGTTCTGTGCATTTCCAATTAAAAGTTTACTGGTGACATTTACCCAAGCACTGTCACTATTCCCTTTATTTTGGTTATAACCCGCTGAAACGTTACTTAAACCACTTGAACCAAAGCCTGCACCAATCGAACCACCTTTACTGCTATTACTTCTAGTCGCTGTATCCTGCAAGCTTTCTACATGAATTTCATTGACTTTCAAGCTACCGCGATCTGCAATAGAAACCTCGCCACCCTGAATATTCAGCTTGTTAATACTGCCAGCTGTTTGGTTCAGCTCAACTTGACTGTTTACATGCGTTAGGCTTTCACTTTGTGATTTGCTGGTTTGCTTACCAATTGAAGCGCCACCACCGCCACCATAGGTATAACTCACACTTTGACTGTTGGTTTTACTACTGCTGTCCTGTGATCCATGCTCGGTTCCAGCACTCACATTCAAATCTTTTGTACCGTCAAAGCTGGTTATACCTGTTGCAGATACACGGCTGCCCTGAATATTCACATCCTGATTCTCAGATGTCAGTCTCAGATTATTTAAATCCAGATGACTGCCCTGCCATTCACCTTGCAGCGTATTGGTTGTAGTTGTTGTTTCAATACGTTCGCCATTCGCTCCAATGGTAAAACCATAGGTTGCAGTGCTCGCAGCGGCTGCAGCCGCAGCTGCACCTACAGCAATTTGCGCACTCGCCAAATTTGCTGTCGCCATTGCAACATTCGCTTTGCTGTCATCCAAAGCATCTTTGGTAATTTTTCCTGTAGCATGGTCACGCTGTGCTTGGCTGTAAGCATCTTTGGTATCGGACAATGCCTTTGCTGCATCTTTAACAACGACAACGGCCAAAGCAGCATCGAGGTAGGCATTGCGTACACCAACCTCTGTACTGATGGTTTCGGTATGTGTTTTGTCTTCAACCGTGGTTTTATTTTCATAACCGCCAATATTGAGTTCACCACGGCCATGATCAATAACAGTATCACCTGTCGCTGTAATTTCCTGACCTAAAATATCTACGCCATCAGTACCTTGAATTTTAAGATTTTCTGTTTGGATTGAACCTGTCTTATGCGTTGTTTCTGTGCTTTTACTACTTGTCGTCACATCTTCACTGACAAATCCGCCTAAACGAATATTGTCTTTATTCAGCTTAACACCCAAGCCTTCAATCGTTTCTTTGCTCTGTGAATGCTCTGAAATATTCTGTTCTTCAGCAGCATTCAGCGTGACTTGTTGACCTGAAATTATTGTATTTTTTGCTGCAATATCGGTACTGGTTAATGTCGTTTGACCTGCAGATCCGGCATAGACATTGTCGGCATTTAAGCTTGTTCCAGTGTGTTGTGTTTGCTCTCCTCTTGAGCTTTTTGACTCACCCACTGTTATTTTTCCAACTTTTAAGCCAGGTGCTAATGCCTCTATGCCAGCTAATCCAATTGCAGTTACTTTGACTAAATCTTTAACAATTCCACGATAGCCCTTCTGCTGCTCATCCCATTGTTGGTCATGGGTTTCTAAGCTACTAAGTGTCACATTTTCAGGCATCAATGAGCCATCTACTGCTTTTAATGTGCCATTGGCTTGGCGTTGCATCAATGTATTCCCAACATAGATACTTTGTCCTGCTTTAACATCATTAGCTTGTAGTTCTATATTTTTCCCTGCATTGATATCAACATTTTTGCCAGCGGTGAGTTGGGTTTGTGTAACTTCTTGGTCGATATAACCTGTTTGACGGTTTTTATAGGTTGCGAAGTTTGTATTTGCAGATGTACTACTTTGGCTTGTTTCATTTAGTGCAGAGTTTAAAGTCACAACACCATTTTTAGCTTGGATTTGAATTGTTTCACCAGCATCTGCTTTCAAATGTGTTGCTGTGATATCACCTTGCTCAGTATTGAATACAATATTTCCACCTGCATTGAGTTGGTTCGCAATTGATTGACTAGATTTCGAAATGTCATTGCGCTCAGTACTCCGTGCCAATATGCCTCCTGATTTAGCAGACATAGCGACATCAGTTGCTTTCAAATCCTCGCCATTCTCAAGTTTTATACCGTGCTGTGCATTCAGTACAATATCACCTTGTTTACTTGCAAGATCGACAGCTTTGCCAGCAATTTGATTTGCCTTTAACTCAACCGTGCCTTGACTGTGAATAGAAGTACCTTGATCAGCTTGGGTAGTGGAATAGTTATAATTCTTTTCGTTTGCATAACCTTTGTTGATCGTACTTGTCTGAATTGCCCCAATCGTTAAATCGCCTTGGCTTTGGATAGACGTTTGACCATTGGCATTCTGAATTTCCGAACCCACTAATTTGGCATCGCTACCCACACGGATTGTAATGGTTTGGGTTAAATTTTCAGTATCTGTAGATAATTGATTCAATGCTGTTTTAGTATAAATTCCAGCTAAACGATCTATGCCTGTATATGTAAAGGTACTCTCACCGAATATGTTTTGACTGTTTTGAATTGAACTGCTTAAGTTAAAGTTTTCACCAACATTTAAATCTACCGTTTTTTCTGCTTGGATCTGACCACCAACAATATTTAAATCTTTTTGAGTGGTAATCCCGACTTGATTGGCCTGAATTCGGCCATTCAGCAATTCAACATTGTCAGCACTTAAAACAACTGCTTGACGACCTGCAATCGTACCTGAATTGAACACGTTTCCTTGTACTTTTAAATCGATTGAGTTTGCAGATATGAGTGTGCCATCACCTTTTAAATCCCCCACTCGAGCTTTAACATAGACTTGTGGCACTAGTGTTTTAGCTGTGGTTCCATCTGCAAGTTTTACTGTTTTCTCTTCTAGCCAGACAATATCGCTGGTCAACTGAGCAATCTGTGCTTCTGACAGTGCAACCCCTACACGTAATCCATACTGTTTAGCAAATGATAATCCATTGTTCATCAAAGCTTTGTATTGCTCCTCATCGGAACCATAGCCTTCTAAGAAACGGAAACCTGTGAGCTGAGCAACTTGATCTTGTACTAAACGCTGTTCATAAAAACCATCACCCATTCGTTTTTGCTGCATCGCTGGATCAAGCCCCAACGCATCCAACATATAGTCTGATGATAACCAGTTTCTATAATTGGCAAATGCTGGATCAGTCTCAACGATATATTGCGCTTGGCTACCTTTTGCAGTGATATATAACGCATTACTAGGCAAGGTTAAATGATCTTGTGTGACTGTTCTGATGCTCACATCTTGGCTTTCAGGCTGCTGGCTGGTCAATGGCGCCGTCACCACTGTATTGGCCGCATCAATATTACGTTGTACCGTTTGGGTATTCAGCTGTTCAGTCGGATCGATATTGCCCTGACTTTGAGTATATTCTTTCACTACTCCTAGTTTAATCGGTAAAACTGTAGCAACTGGGGCTGGCTGATAAGTCACTTTATCTCCCCATTTATTGCGATGTTCTGTTCCTTTTGTATTCCAGCCTACGGTATGCCATTGACTGTATCCGCCTGAGGCAACCGCATCCACACGATGCAGATCTGTGTTGTTATCATTATTAATTTTATCCAATCCGTTGGTAATTGCTAAACCAACCAGCACCTGGCTATCTTTATTATGAAATGAAGTATTAGCGTCAAAGCTAAGGTTCCCCCCAGCAATGATTTGAGCTGGACTCGTCGACTGAACTTCTTCTTCACTATGGATGTTGGTATAAATATAGTGTGTCCAGTCCTCACCTATTTCCTTCGTCGCTTCACCGCCTTCAACTTCAGGTACCCACAGTACCGCATTATCAGCATCGCCGCTATCTGTAAGCTTAATGACTTTCGAATCCCAACGCTGCCCATTTTTTTCATATTCAGTTATTTTTTCTCGGGACTTTTCAATCAGTTCAATCACCAAGTTTTCATTGCTATTTTGAATCTGTTTGGCACCTAAATACATATCTCCAAGTGATTCAATTCGTGCACTGCCATTATAAATTTGATCCGCACTGCCTTGGGCTTTCAGATTTAGATCTAAACTGCCGCCGATATTTAAATCGCCTGCACTAAAGATCCAAGCATTGTCTTGTGCTTTCTCTTTGACAGCCCCTCCTGACTGATTATTGAGTGCTTTCACCCCTAAATCCATATCTCCGCGCGAGGCAATCACAGCCCCTATACCGGCAGCATTTGATTTGTTGTCTAAGGTATCTGCTTGAATCGCCACATGGCCGCCATAAATACGGGCTCCATCATTCCACACCTGATTGGCTTGAATATGGGTGAGTTCACCATTCACTAAACCTTGGTTATGTACCATATCTTGTGCAGTTATATGTGTTTCATTCGCTGAAAGACTCGCGCCTGTTTCATTGCGGATATTTTTCGCGCTTACTTCTAATTTTTGACCCGCGCTCAGTTCAGACTGATTCACGACATCATTTTCAGTATTCAGCTTCAATGTTCCATTCGCTAAAATTTGGTCAGCTTTTGTATGGGTGTAGCTTTGTTTCAGATCAATATCAATATTGCCTTCACTGATGATCTCTCCCTGATTCATCAGTTCATTCGCTTTGAGATTCAATTGGTTTTTCGCCAACAACTCTCCGCCTGCATTATTGACGCTGAGTGTTTTATTTGATGTGCCAATATTTAAAGCATTGAGGCTGCTCAGCGTGCCTGACTGGTTATTCAGCTGCTTGCTTAGGTTTAAATTGGCTTGATCCGTCACACGAATCACGCCAGATTGGTTATCCAACTCGGCTGCAGTGATCTCAATATTTTTTGCATCAAAACCGCCAATGGCAGCTGCATCTTTGGTTTGCGCATTGAGTACTTGATTAGCTGATGCAGTCAGTTTTTCGCCTGCAGCAATATGGCTTCCTGCTCCACTGTTATTAATCGTGTCTGCATTCAAATCAATATTTTGCTGGGCTTGGATTTGTCCAGCGGTGTTGTCAATTCGTCCGCCCGCTGTTTGCTGCTGAATGTTTAAATCAGTTTGGCTGCTGATTTGACCCGCATTATTATTTAGGTGCTGTGCGCTTATTTGGGCTGAACCAGCAGAGGCCATATAACCCTTGCTGTTATCGAGCTGGCTCACATAGGCAAGCTCTAAGCTGCCTTGGCTGAGTATGCCTGCGGTACTGCCCGAATCCTTGTTAATTAAAGCATTGTTATGCGTATCAATTTTAACCGACTGCTTCCCTTGGATGAGTCCAGCTTGGTTATTTAATAGGCCTGTGTTTAATTCAACCGCATTGGCGATCATTTTTCCGCTTTGGTTGTTCAGTGCATTTAACTGCGTATTGATCGTGAGCGCTTGTTCAGCTGCAATTTGCCCATTGCTATTGTCTGCATCAGCAGCCTCAATTTGCGCATTTTGTGCGGCATAGATATTGCCCTGCTGGTTTAAAAGCTGCCGTGCTGTCAGCTTAAGATTCTGCGCTAAAATTTCACCTTCGGCATTATTTAAATGGTCCGCATTCAGTACCACATCGCTCTTGGCAGAGGCTATAATGCCTTTATTGTTATTGAGCTGTGAAGCATCAATATTGAATTGCTGCCCCGCGACAATTTGACCTTGGCTATTCTCAAGCCCCGCCGTTTTTAAGCTGAGATTCTTGCTGCTTTGCAACCTTCCTAATGTATTGTTCACTTGCATAGCATTAAGATCAAAGCTTTCGCCTGCAATCACGGATCCTTTTTGGTTATCAACATTGTGTGCAGTGATATTCACCACTTGAGCAATGAGTTGTCCATCTTGGTTTTCAAAGCTTTGTCCATTGAACTGCAATTGAGGCAGCTGGATTGCACCGCCATTATTTATAATGCTGTCCTGTATGTTCAGGCCAATATCCGCATTATTTAAAATTTGTCCTGACACATTATGAATACCTTGGGCAATTTGAATTTGACCTGCATCAAATGTTTTTGGCGTTAAATCAACAGGCTTAGCAACCGTAATTGAACTGCTGTCTTGTGCAGATGAATTTTGCTCTGGGTTTGTGACAGGCGGTGCCGTTGTGCCTGTTTGATTGCCTGCTGTATTGTCTTTCGTCGCTAGCCCAATCACACCTTGGCGATTATCCAAAGTTTTAGCTGTGATATTCAGCTCTTGCTGTCCCGTTTGCTGTATTTGACCTTTGGCATTACTTAAATTCTGTGCACTAAGATTAATTCTCCCCGCATTCATTACCCCAGTATCGTTATTGATATTTACCTGAGCATTGAGCTTGAGTGCATCACTGGTCGCAATTAATCCACTATTCTGAATGTCTATCGCATCCACTTGAATTTTGCTTTTTGCACTAATGTTGCCGCTGTTAGCCACATTGTGCGCTTGGATGGCGATTTGATCTTTATTCGCAATGATGTTGCCTGTATTGACCAAATCACCATTGGCATTCAAAGTCAGCTGATTTTCAGTGGCATTGATCGAGCCTGCATTACGTACACCCAAGCCTGCCTCTGTGCCCACCAAGAATATCTTGCCTGCATACATGCCACCTAGCTGCGCAACATCTAATGCAAAATCAGGCGTTGTAGTTTGTGTAGTAGACTGACCATTGATTGCGTCAACTTTAAGTGCAGTTTGATCTTTGACATGAATATCATTTTGCCCCAGCACCGTGGTGAGCGCATTGGCATACAGTCCAGCGTTCACCTTCAGTGCACGTGCGTAAATATCAGTATACGGCGTTAAGCTGCCATTAAGGCCTTTGCCTTCAATCGTCACCTGTCCATCACGTACACGGAATGATTCCAAATAACCTTGATTCACTACGGCTTGGCCCGCTGCCAAGCTGAAGCGGTCAGCATTAATCACGCCGCAGCCATCACAAACCAAACCCGATGGATTGGCAATCACCACCTGTGCCGACTTGCCCGCCACTTCCAAATAGCCTTTTAGCTGACTTGGATTACTGCTATTCACTTCATTGAGAATAACTTTAGCTTCGCCCTTTGCAAGCCAAGGGTTACCTTGTACCCATCCACCCAGCTGAGTCAGCATATTATTGCGCGAGTTGTTTAATATCGCACCTTCTTGCCCAACATCGAATTGGCTATAGGTATTTCGCGAAACCCCGCCAGCACTTGGCGTTTGAATATTGACTTGAGTAAGGCCATTGCTGCTGTTCAGCACTGTCGCCTGCTGTGAACTCGGTGCTGATTTGTCGGCAATAATTTGTGTATTCGCCATACTGCTGAGCGGTAAAGTATAAACCACAGCGCCGAGTAAGCTAACCACAGCAAAATTCAATGGGTTTAATTTTTTATAATTATTTATCATCAAGGATGCGGTTTGTTCTGAATCGCCATCACCTGAAGCTTTAGTTTGTCCAGTTGCTTTGGTTTTGCCTTTTACAATTTCTGCAACTGCGATAAACATGTCACGAGCTTGGCTAAAAATAATGCGATAGCGATTCTTATTCATGATAGTGTGCCTTATTTCTTAATATTCAATTATGTTTCAATTCATTGATTTAATGTATTTTAGCTAAAATAGGATGTTGCTTAATCCAAGCATTGGCTACCACTTTTTCAACCAATTTCCCGTGAAAATTCATGACTTTTAGTCCATGAATATCACCTTTGTGATATAGCGCTCTAACACATTGTTTTGGGAATAAATAGTTTTCAATGATGCGTTTAATTAATTTACTTTGCCCATGAGGCGCGAACCAATGAATTAGCCACATTCGATCTCCACTATTCCAATTGGGATGTGTATAGATCCAACGCTCAGAATGAACGTATTGCGCCTCTTGATTTGCGTCCAGATTTGCCCATGAGATATAGCCTAATGGCTGAGAATTTTGACTAAAAACTGCAAATTGACGGCTTTTAATAGTGGGTAGCATCTGTAAAGCAAGATCTGAAACGGATAAATGTTTACAATTTTCAGATACAAACCATAGCCAAGTCATCGCGCCTAAGACTTCAGCCTCATTCCATTGCTCCGTTGGAAAAAGTGCTGGCGAAATGACATCTACATTTTCAAATTTCATCTAAATAAACCAATTTCTAATTCAGTCATGTCTTGAATCAATACATCCAGTTCAGGCTAAAGCCCGTGGTGTAATCATCGGTTTTAAAGCCATCTGGTTTTTTCAGCGGTGCACCAGCAAAAATATCATAGCTGACCGACTTCAGCACTTGTCCGCGCAAGCCTACGACAGCACCCATCAGGCTGGTACCGACTAAAGGATTTGGCTGATGTGCGGTTTGTCCACCCACTTCGCCATAGTCCACGCCGGCATACCACTGCATCGGCAGTTTGAACATTGAGCCACTCAATTCATTGCGAACTAAAAAGCCATTGTCTGCCATTAAAGTCTGCTCGCCATCAAAACCGCGCACGGTATAACGGTTACCAATAGAAAAACGGTCTTGCGGCGTCAGCGGTTTTTGGCTGTGTTGCATGCGCCATTCTGCTAAATACTGCAGATTTTGATTACCTACTTTAAACGGCACTTGCAAGCTGGCATTGGCTTGCCAGATGCCAACATGCGTATAGGCTTCACCAAAGTCTTCCTCTGGCGCCGCCATCGCTGAAAATGCACCTGTACCACGCTTATAGGTCACTGCACCATTCAGCGTTGCATTAGACAAATATTCTGTATGCGCCAAACTTGCCTGCCAACCCGCGGTTTTGCGGCGTTGTACTTCTACTTCGACATCTTCAATAAAGTTTTTTGATTCACGCACCCAACCGCCGAAAGAGGCTGTGGTTTTACGGTGTGCATCACGATAAATCACACGTGATATATCCACATTGATCAGTTTACTTTCTCCACTGTATTTATAGCTTTGATTCGTACCGACCACATTCTGGTGATAATCCGACTGGCTTAAGCTCGTGCTGAGCAGCCAGTAATTCAGAGGAATGCTATAACTGAGGTAATAGCCGTCTGAGCCACGCTTGCCGGAATCACCTCCGCCCAAATCATGGTTATAGCTAGCAAAGAACAGATCATTTGCAGTAAAAAGATGGTCTAAGGAAAGCGTTGCCGTACCTTGGTATTTACCTGTCGATTCCGAACCAGCGTCATCTATACCTAAATGAATGCGGTATGGCTTAGACTGCTGCCAAGCCAGCTCCAAGTCACTATAGCCAGGTTCGTTACGCTGAGCAGAGGGATGAATTTTAAAATCAGCTTCTACAGTCGGTACACGTTTAAAGTTTTCCAAGCCCTGTTCAATATCACGGATATTTAAGATATCGCCAGTTTTAACCGGTAGCGCATTGAACTGATGTGCACGTTTCGAAGTACCTTCAGCAAATTGAATCTGATCGACTTTACCTGCAATCACCTGCAACTGAATTTCACCTGAAGCAATATTTTGCTGTGGCAAAAGAACACGCGTAGTAATAAATCCACGGCTGATAATTCGGTTTTGAATTAAATCTAATGCCTGATTTAAGCCTTTCACACCAATGCAGCGGCCAATTAAATTGTATTCACCTTCAATAACTGGTCGCATGGCAAAAGTGAATTCACGGGCATTTTCCCCGATTAATATAAATCTTTTTATTTCAAAACAGAGGTCTTCACTGTTGGATTTTAAGTACTGCAGCTGCAGCTGTTGTTGTAATGCTGTTTCCAGACCTGTTTGCACAGTGGCAGCAGGCTGAAGCTGCTTTTCCAATGCTTGGTCGCGTTGTAGTTGACGGTTAAACTGATCTACGACAACAGGTTCAGTTAAAAGCTCATTAGCGAATATAGATGAACTACATGAACATATAAAAAATAAACCCAAAACCCTTTTTTTAAACTTCAAATTCAACATTAAAATTCTAAATATTTATGATCGATATCCACTTTTATTGTCTCAAAACCAAGAAAAAAATGAATGGCATTTTCAATCAAAAAAATAAGATATAGGCATAATACAATATTTTAAACAAAAATACTCAAACTAAATTATTTAATATCAATAACTTGAAAAACTACAAACACAAACTAAAAATCAAATTTAGCTATACTAAACAATAAGAATTGTAAAATAATATGATATATAAAACACATATTTATTAAATAATGAGTGAATTATCCACTTTTAAGTGTATCAATAATTAGAAATTTTGGTGTCAAATTGTATTACATCACTACACTTAAATAACTTCCACAAAATTAGGTCACGCTTATAGTCGAATGATCACTTAATTTTGATTAATTAAGGGTAGATCCAATATGCATACCTTTGTGTAACACAAACTATTCCTACTAACTAGGCGGATCTTTAAGTCACAACTATCGTAAATATCAAAGCCCTATTATATCTAGGGCTGTTTAAAGATTAATTTAATAATGATACTAAAGTTAAAAACTAAGCATACCGTGCAAATGACAGATCATCTGCTTGAATCGATGGTTGTCGCTGAGCAATTAACTCTGCCAACAATTGTGCGGACCCACATGACATTGTCCAACCTAATGTGCCATGACCAGTATTGGTCCATAAATTCTGAACATGTGTTTGCCCAATGATCGGTGTGCCATCTGGTGTCGTTGGTCTAAAGCCAGTCCAAAATTGTGTCTTTTCAATTCGACTCGCCTGTGGAAATAGCTGACTTAATACCATCTTTAAGGTATTTTCACGTTGTGGATTCAATCTTTTATCAAAGCCACAAATTTCAGCCATACCGCCTACACGAATGCGATCATCAAAGCGTGTTAAAGCCACTTTATAACTATCATCAAGTACAGTAGATACCGGTGCACAATCTGAGTTCACAATCGGTGTCGTAATTGAATATCCTTTTAATGGATAGACAGGCAAATTCAATTTTAAATGTTGTGTTAGGCCTCGACTATAGCTACCTAAAGCAAGCACATATTGATCAGCCGTCAAAATACGTTTATCTGTTAGACGAATACCTTGAATTTTCTGATTTACTTCTAAGAGATGTTCTATTTCAGTGTTGAAAATAAATTTCACGCCTAGAGACTTACAGCGCTCAGCTAACTGCGTTGTAAATTTATAACAATCACCTGTTTGGTCACTTTGTAGATGTAAACCACCTAAAATTTTAACCTCTGCTTTTGCAAGTGCAGGCTCAACGTTGAGTAACTCTTGCTCATTCAGCAATCGATGTGGCACGTTTTCAGCTTTTAAGATTTTAATATCTTTTTGAACGGCTTCAAGCTGTTGTTCAGTACGAAAAATCTGTAATGTACCAAGTTGTCTCGCATCGTAGTGAAAATTAATTTCTTGACGAATTTGATCAAAACAGTCACGACTGAACTGTGAAATCCGAACCATCCGTTCTTTATTGATCTGATAGCGCTGTGCATTACACTGCCCTAGCATTTGCAACATCCATTGATATTGAAAATGATCTCGCGTCATCTGAATGGCGAGTGGTGCGTGTGATTGAAACATCCATTTCATTGCTTTCAATGGAATACCTGGTGCAGCCCATGGCGAAGAATAACCAGGAGTGATTTGCCCTGCATTTCCAAAACTTGTTTCTAATGCTGGCCCTTTTTGACGATCAATTACAGTAACTTGGTAACCTGACTTTGCTAAATAGTAGGCTGTTGTTACACCAATGACGCCGGCACCTAAAACCATAATATGCATACTGAAATATTCCTTTAAATTTAAGCGCCAAGCTTGAGCTTGTTCAAATAACTGATAAGTGCTTGGTAGATATGATCCTGAAGATGTACAGTGCCTATACTCATATTTCGCGCTCTCGCTTGATAACGACGAACTGATGGTAGTCTCAGTCCCTGATCACGATAGCCATCAAATAATTCTTCAGCTTTTGCAAAATATTGATCCGCATATTTACCCAGAATTTTTTCCGGTGAAATTGCTACAATAAACTCACCACCTAATGGCGACCCACCAGCCCCTGCATCAATACGCTGGGCTTCCAAGCTTAAAACATCACCAATAAGTGGACCCGCTAAAAGCTCGACCATTGCCGCTAATGCAGAGCCTTTGTGTGCCCCAAAAGTTTTCATCGCACCTTCATCTAAAATGGTTGCAGGGTCATTACTTGGTAAACCGTTCTGATCTACGCCACAACCATCCGGAAGCTGCTCTCCACGTTTTCGATAGAGTTCAATATCACCACGGGCCATAGCAGTGGTTGAAAAATCGAATACAAAAGGATGTGCTTGCTTTGGGCGTGGCCAACCAAAAGCCATTGGATTAGTACCAAACATCGGTATTTTACCGCCTTCTGGCACTACCCATGCATGATTTAAGGTACAAGCAAATCCAACCAGATTCGCCTGTGTCAATAATTCAATTTCATACCATAAAGCAGTGGTATGTACACAATGATTGATTGCCAACAATGCAATCCCTTCCTGCTTTGCTTGCTCAATAAGTTGAGGCATCGCTTTTGCAAAAGATAAAGGTACCATTGCATTTTTTGCATTTACACGCATGATCGAACAACTTAAGGTTTCAATTTCAGGCTTTGCATCTGCAGAAACAGTTCCCTGTT
The DNA here is from genome assembly GCF_059515825.1 of Acinetobacter sp. CY17. Taxonomy (NCBI): domain Bacteria; kingdom Pseudomonadati; phylum Pseudomonadota; class Gammaproteobacteria; order Moraxellales; family Moraxellaceae; genus Acinetobacter; species Acinetobacter sp. CY17. The sequence goes on along the minus strand of NZ_JCAKMX010000027.1, from coordinate 25,658 downwards.
CTAAAGAATGAATACAATTCAACAAGCGATACAATCCATGAGAGTGACAATCATCAATCTGAGCTTGCATCAAAACATCAGTGATTGTTTGCGCATGTTCTAAGCTATATCCAGCTTGGTTTAAAATTTCTAAACTCAACGCGTATGCTGTATCAATAGAGATTTCCATATGTTTTATCCTTCTGATTTTATTGATGTCGATAAAGGCGACTGAGTAAGTTTTTTATGTGGTTTTCTGAGGAAGCTCATAATCAAAATTAAACTTGCAAGCGTTAAAGTCACAATAGTTTCATAGCGATGTTGTTCTGAGAAAAACATGTAACCGAGTACTGTTAAAATCGTAGCTACGACAAACCAACTCAGCCAAGGAAAGAGCCACATTTTAAAATCAAGCTTTACACCTTGTTTTTCTAAACGTGAACGTGATGCAATCTGTGACATGGCAATCACTAAGTAAACCAATAAACCGATTGCATTCATTGTCGATAATAAGACCATGAACACTTTTTCTGGAAATACATAGTTAATTACAACTGCCACTAGAGCAACTGCGGTACATGCTAATACTGAAACCTGTGGTACTTTATGTTTAGAGACCTGTGATAAAAATTTTGCTGCATCGCCACGCTGGCTCAATGAATAAAGCATGCGTGAAGCTGTATAAAGCCCTGAATTTAAGACACTTGTTACCGCGACAAATACAATAACGTCCATGACTAGGCGAGAACCAGGCACATTTAATACGTGTAACACATATTGAAAAGTCCCCATTTCCTTAAGACCTGGTGCATTCCAAGGCACAATACACAGTACAAGGAAAATCGAGACAATATAAAATAAGCCAATACGTGCAATCACGATATTTGTTGCACGTTTGACTTGCCGAGCAGGATCTTTAGACTCGGCAGCCAAGATCGACAGCATTTCTACGCCAAAAAACGTGAACATCGAAATCAGCATGCCGGTGAACACCGCACCATAACCATTTGGAAACAAACCACCATGCTCTAAAATTTTACCGACTCCTGAAATATTTTCAGCAGGTGCAAGTGGCCAAAATCCCATTAATGCCGCAATACAAAATAAAATAAATGCAATGATTGCAAGTACTTTGATGAGAGCAAACCAAAACTCAAACTCACCAAACTTACGTACGTCCATTAAGTTAGTACAGGCCAATAAACAAATACATAAGACTGCAAATAACCAAGATGGAAATTCTGGGAAATAGTGATGAAAAATATTGGCACCTAAAATTGCTTCAAATGCTACAACCAGAACCCAAAACCACCAATACAACCAACCAATGGTAAAACCTGCCCAATGACCGAGTGACTCACTCGCATAAGTCGAAAAAGCACCTGAATCAGGTTTGCGAATGGCCATCTCACCGAGCATACGCATAACAAATAAGACCATTAGTCCAGTCAACGCATATGAAATTAAAATCGCGGGGCCAACAGTATTGAGCGCAGTTGCGGAAACAACAAATAAACCAGCACCCACAATCCCTCCTAGGGTAATCATGGAAACCTGCCTATTAGATAAGGCGTGCTTTAAAGCACCATTATCATTATTCATTATTCACCTTTTGTATTATCTTTGGTATTGAATATTCATATTCATCCTCAGATATATAAAAGTAAATTTAAATGCTATGAATTTAAGGATTATATTTATTCCCTTTTTTCCTTATATATTTTTTATGAAAAAAATACCCCCAAAACTTGAGGGTATTACATATATAATTTTATTTTAATGATTGATAGGATTATTTTTTAAATACAGATTTTCATTTTTTCTTTTGTATTGAATAATCAGTGAGAATAATAAAATAATAAGCGTCACTGCAAGTGATAAGTAACTCTCATAGCGATATTCAGGTGACAAGAACATGTAGATGAGTACAGATAAAATCACACCGATCACTGCCCAGGTCAACCATGGGAAACACCACATTTTAAAACTCGGTTCAATACCTTGACGTATTTGTTGTTGTCGCATTCTAAGTTGGGAAATGGCAATTACTAAATACACCAACAATGCAATAGCGCCTGTGGTCGATAATAAGAAACTAAACACTTCTCCTGGAAATGCATAATTTGCCCAACAGCCTACAAAACCTGCGATACTCGACAAGATAACTGCACGACATGGTACGCCACTTTGGCTTAATTTCATCATACTGGCTGGCGCATCACGACGTGTAGATAATGAAAATAACATCCGTGACGCTATATAAATTCCAGTATTCATGCAACTACACACGGCGACAAACACAACAAAATCAATAATAAACTTAGTGCCCGGCACATTGAGCACATGCAGCACATATTGAAATGTCCCCATCTCTTTAAGGCCCGGTGCATTCCAATCCACTAATGCGACAACCAAGAAAATGGACAAAAGGTAAAACAAAGCAATACGGTAAATCACTAAGTTAGTGGCACGTCGAATCTTTTCTTGAGGATTTTCTGACTCGGCTGCGGCAATTGAAACCACTTCAGCACCAAAAAATGAGAAAATTGTGACCAGCACACCAGCCAATATTGTCCCTAAACCATTGGGTGCAAACCCACCTTGGCTATACAATCTCTCTATACCACTAACCTCTGCCCACGGCCAAAAACCAAATACAGCCATGGCACCAATCACAATAAAGGCTAAAATTGCAATGACTTTAATTAACGCAAACCAAAATTCAAACTCACCAAAACTTTTTACATTCAGTAAATTCGCGGCGGTTAAGGCAATCATAATAAATACGGCAAATGCCCAAGAAGGAACGTCAGGAATATAGCTATGTAAAATTTCCGCGCCTGCAATCGCTTCGACCGGAATAATTAACACCCAAAACCACCAATAGAGCCAGCCAATACCAAATCCTGCCCAAGGTCCTATGGCTTTAGTTGCATAGGTTGAAAAAGAACCTGAATCTGGAGATGTGACTGCCATCTCCCCCAACATCCGCATGACCAGAAATACTAAAAGCCCAGTCAGAGCATAGGACACTAAAATAGCTGGACCTGCTGTCGCGATCGCCGAGGATGATCCAATAAATAACCCAGCACCAATCATTCCACCAAGGGTCATCATGGTAACTTGCCGACTAGATAGATTTCCAGAGAGTTGTGTTGGTGAATGTGATATTTGACTCATTAACATCCCTTATGAGCAGTCATCTTCCCTTATTCCAATTCTAGCATTGTCTTATATTTGAATAGCTTAAAGCCTTGTATTCGAGAATCGATTGAATTGATCTTTGGGCCAATACACTGCCTTTTAATATTTAAATTTAATCATTGTAGTATGTTTTTGACCTTTCTAAACAACAAGCGAAAAAAGGGAATAGTGGCACAACTTATTTTCATAATTATTTATCTAATAGCGACTACATTAAATAAATGAAGCGCCTAATATTATAAATATTAACCAAGATTTAAAACATATACACATTTTAAATTTTACCTTTTTCTAATCATTGAGGGAAAAATGAGTCAACTTTCCTATATACCTACAACGAATAATCCTTGGACAACTTATTTAAAGCAATTGGAAAAAGTTGCACCTTATTTAAGTCACAGTTCAGATCAATTAGAAACATTAAAACGTCCTAAACGTGCTTTAATTGTGAATATTCCTGTTGAAATGGATGATGGGCGTATTGAGCACTTTGAAGGTTATCGTGTGCAACACAGTCTCACTCGTGGACCAGGCAAAGGTGGTGTACGTTTTCATCCCGATGTAGATTTAAGCGAGGTCATGGCTTTATCTGCATGGATGACAATTAAATGTGCAGCATTGGATCTCCCTTTCGGGGGTGCAAAAGGTGGAGTGCGCGTAAATCCAAGTCAATTGTCCAAACGTGAACTCGAACGATTAACTCGACGTTATACCGCAGAAATCAACAATATCATTGGACCACAAAAAGATATTCCAGCCCCTGATGTTGGGACTAACCCTCAAGTCATGGCATGGATGATGGATACCTATTCAATGAATGCAGGTACGACAGTGACAGGCGTGGTCACTGGAAAACCAGTACATTTAGGTGGATCACTTGGGCGTGCCAAAGCAACAGGTCGTGGTGTTTATATTACCGGTCTTGAGGCAGCAAAACGTTTAAATATTTCAATTAAAGATGCACAAATTGCCGTACAAGGTTTTGGTAATGTGGGGAGTGAAGCTGCTTTATTGTTTATGCAGGCAGGTGCCAAGGTCATTTCTATACAAGATCACTCAGCAACGCTTTATCAAGCTCAAGGGATTGATGTTCAAGCCTTGATGCACTATCAACGGCAACATGGCTGCATTTTAGGCTATTCATGTATAGATGAAATTCCCTCTACAGAGTTTTGGTCGCTTCGCACAGATATTTTGATTCCTGCTGCACTTGAAGGGGTAATTACGGTTGCTATTGCAGCAACCTTACATACACGTTTGATTCTAGAAGGATCAAATGGCCCGACTTTACCTGAGGCAGATACTTTATTGGCCGAACGCGGTATTACCATTGTTCCTGATGTGATCTGTAATGCAGGTGGCGTGACCGTGAGCTACTTTGAGTGGGTGCAAGATTTAGCCAGTTTTTTTTGGACCGAAATCGAAATTGATCAAAAGCTTGATCGTATTATGCAACATGCGATCAATACAGTCTGGGAAATGTCTAAACAGAAAGACTGTTCACTGCGTACAGCAGCATACATCTTGGCCTGCGAGCGTATTTTAAATGCGCGCGTTGACCGTGGAATTTACCCAGGCTAAAGGGCGCTCACTATGAATATTCTCTCTAAAATTCCCCTTACAACGCTAATTTTAGCGGCAACGCTTTCGACGTCCATCTATGCACAAAAAATCAATGATCATCTTGAAATTGGGGGCTGGCTACGTGCCAATATTCAAGACAAAAGTTATAGCCCTAGTGATCAAGATTTAAAATTTGATGCAGCAAAGCTGATGATTCAATACAACAGTGAAGCTATGAGTGGAGAGCTTGAATACCGCTGTTATCAATTTGATCAAATTTGTGATTTTTCAGCATTAGTCGATGCCAATCTAAGCTATCACATTAGCAATCATCCTGAGCACAAACTAACCGTAGGCATTCAAGCCTTACCCTTTGGCCCTGCTCGCAATTGGTCAAGTAATTGGTATGGGGGATTATTGGTCAACACAGGTTTAGAAGATGTCCATAATTTAGGCATTAAGTACCAATATCCATGGACAGATCAAACGCAAATTGAAGTGGCTTATTTTGTCTCTGATGCCGGCAACTATTTTGGTAAAAGCCAAGATGCTGCACGTTACAGTGCCAATCTCGTCAAGACTGGACAAGACAGTCCACTCAGCGATCTAGCAGAACGTGATTTATGGCTCGTACGAGTGAAACATGGATTTGAGTTAAATGAACATACCGATCTGAATATCGGTGCTTCTTACTGGTACTCAACGATTGAAAACCAAAGTGAATCTCAGCGCGGTAAAAGTGAACGTTGGGCTACATTTGCGACTCTTCAGCATCTGAATTGGGTACTTACACTCACTGCAGGTCAAACGCGCTTAGAGAACAAAGATCCACTCTATCCCCACACTTCAATGGTGGGTTCATTCGATACAGCCTATGCTGTTGCCAATGATGCTCATTTTTATACGGCAGATCTATATTACCCTATTCAGTTAGGTGACAAGTCGACGATAACGCCTTATGCAACTTATAGTTACCTCGATAAGATGCAGGCTAGCTTTCAAGATTCAAGCCGTTTCATTTTAGGGACTCAATGGGATTTATATCCTTTCTCTATTGCGGCTGAATATATTGTTGGGAAAAGCGATTATTTTATTGGCGGTACAGAACTCGCTTTTGCACAAGGAGATAGTGATCGAGAGCGATTATTTAATCTCATCTTTCTCTATCATTTTTAAACGAACAGCCCGCGCCTCACAGCGTATCACCCAAAAATCAAGCGTGTTCTTTTCAACACGCTTGATTTTCAACATACTCAGTGCAGAATATCCAGTGAATTTAATGCAACATCATTCTTATTCAACAAGAACAGCTTCATTGTGTTTAGGCTGAATGTTTGCATACATAAATTCGTTTTATATTGGCTCCATCCTTTGCCTTCTGCTAGGATAATTTGCACAACACTGCGAAAAGGTATTTGCAGTATTTTTCATATAAAAAATTAAGTGATGGTATAAATTTTGCTTATTTATACCTCGTTATAATGTAAGAAAAGGGAATGAGCATGCAGAAAATGACAGCGAGGACCTACCCATCAACAACAGCATTACGCTGTTTTGAAGCTTCAGCACGATTTTCGAGTTTTACCAAAGCGGCTCATGTGCTTCATATGACACAAAGTGCGGTAAGTAAACAAGTTGCACATTTAGAATGTAGTTTAAAATTACAATTATTTGAACGGTCATTACAAGGTTTAAAACTCACGCCAAGTGGCGAGCTCTTTTTTAAAGAGACCCAGAAAATTTTAGGACAAATTGAACAGTCCGTCTTAAATCTACTTTCACATGGTGCTGAAGCTGAAACATTGAATATTTCAGTACATCCAACACTGTGTGCACGTTGGCTAATTCCTGCCTTAAAAGGTTTTGGCAAGCAACATCCCAATATTCATCTAGATATACGTGAACAACTCTATTCTACTGAGTTAGACAGCAGTAAAGCAGATATTGCGTTCTTATATGGAACGGGGGTATGGCGAGATATGACCAGTATTGAGCTATTTCCAGAAAACTGTGTTGCCGTATGTAGCCCCGAACTGACCAACTACCAAGCACTCAAGTCATTAGATGATTTTCAAAATTATGTCCTCATCCAATCTCAATCTCGTCCACGTGCATGGGAAGACTATTTCCAATTGCAAGCTAACTTAAATGCTAATCCGCTGTTTGGTCCACGTTTTGATACCTTCTATGCCTGTATTCACGCCGCAATGTCTGGTTGTGGCATGGCATTAGTACCTAAATTTTTGGTTGAAAAAGAGTTAGATGAAGGTGATTTAATTATTGCTTGGCCCTATGAAATGCAAACACAACATTCCTATTATATGACCTATCCAACCTCCATGACGACAACACATAAAGTACACACCATGGTGCAATGGATTCAACACTACATCAAAACTACTGAAGACGAAAAAAATTCGCACTATCGTCGTAGTGCATAAATCAAAAAACCCTATTCTGCAACCAGCATAGGGTTTTATTATGATGATCGTAGCTTAATCGTGAAGACAACGATTTAAAATCTGAATAGGGTGTAAGACGCCCTGCTCAGAGAATCGTTTTACTTGGGTACGACAAGAGTAACCCGTGGCTAAAACCCTCTTACTATGCAGATGCATTTGCTTTTGCCACGACTGCGCATAAATTTGTTTCGACAATTCACGGTGTTCTGCTTCATGTCCATAGGTGCCTGCCATTCCACAACAACCTAATTTCAATGCTTTAAGCTCTAAGCCAAATTTGTCAAAAATATGCTGCCAAGCCTGCACATGATCAGCGCTTTGGGTTCGTTCAGTACAATGTGATGCCAATTGAAAAACACTCGTAGTTGCTTGTTGAGGTTTAAGCTGCAACTGTTTTTTCTCAATCACACGCGTTAACCATTCTTGTAATAACAAGACTTGGTAATCCAATGCCTTCGCACCCTCTTGATATTCTTGTCTAAAGACCAAAGTCATCGCAGGATCAATACCCATCATCGTGACATTGGTTTTAGCGACACGCTGAAAAAGCTGAATATTATTGTGCTTAATTTTTTCAAATTCGTCTAGAAAACCATGTACGTGTAAAGGTTTACCATTTTCAATATAGGGCAGAATATAGGGTGTAATCCCGAGTTTACGGCATAATGCCAGTGTTTCTACTAACACAGGTGTATCAAAATATCGGGTAAAAGCGTCTTGAACGATGATGACTTTTTCTCCAGATTTTTTCATGAGCTGTTCAACATCATCAAGTATAATCGCACCATGTTGAGATAAATTCATTTTGGCTTGCGGGTGAAATAAAGGTAAATCTACCAATTTAAAATACTTCTGCTGTAGATTTTTCATCCAACCAAAGCGTTGCATCCTATTATAGAGCCCAGCCATAAGACTCACTTTTGGTAACCACCCTTCTAACTTTGCCAGTAAATAATCGCGAATCTGACGACCATAACGCTGATGATATTTGGCTAAAAATTGTGCTTTAGCAGTGGGGATATCCACTTTGACTGGGCATTGACCAGTACAGGATTTACATGACAAACAGCCATGTAGTGCCTCATACACTTCATGTTCAAATGATTCAGTTTGCTCACCTGTCTGTTCACGACGCAGCCATTCCTTGACTAAGGTTGCGCGTCCTTTTGGTGAGTGGATACGGTCACGTGTCACTTTATAAGATGGGCACATTGGATCATCAAGCTCGTAATTAAAGCAGGCACCATTACCATTACAGTGCATTGTTGCTCCAAAATTACGCCATTGCTGTACATCAATTTGACGATCAGAATCACCGCGTAATTTCACTTCTGTAACTGGAATTAATTGGGCTTTGGGCTGTGAAGTTGGTGTGGCAATTTTACCTGGATTGAGTTGATTATACGGATCAAATAATGCTTTGATTTCTTGTAACAGTGGATAAGCTTTTCCAAAAAATAAAGGGGCGTATTCTGAACGCAAGCCTTTACCATGTTCTCCCCATAACACACCATGATATTTATGCGTCAGTTTTACAACCCGATCTGTAACACGCTGCATAAGCTGCAATGATTCTGGATCTTTCATATCCATCAATGGACGAACATGTAACACCCCAGCATCAACATGTCCAAACATGCCATATTCAAGTTTTTCAGCATCTAATAATGCTCTAAATTCTGCAATATAATCCGCTAAATGTTCTGGTGGTACGGCTGTATCTTCCACAAAAGGTTGAGGTCGTTTTTCACCTTGTACATTAGCTAACAGTCCCACTGCACGCTTACGCATTTTATAGACCGCTTCAACGTGTTGTATGCCTTCAGCTGTAGTCAGGGTTAAGCGTTTAACCATTTGGTCTGATGCTAAATAGTGCAAAAAATTTGTTTTGATTTGCTGCAAAGTATTGAGATCTGCTGCATCGATCTCGATTAAATTAATACCTTCGATCTGAACGTGATCTTCATCTTCAGGAAAATAGCGAGCAACATCATGCCAAACCAGATCTTGCTTGGCCAAATTGAGAACTTTTGAATCTACAGTCTCAATCGATAGCGGCTTTAAAGCCATGAGGGCTTTGGCATCACAGAGTGCATCATGAAAATTTGCATAGCCAATATTAATGAGCATCCTTTCAGCAGGAATGGGCAGTAGGTTTAATTCTGCCTCTGCAATCAAGCCTAATGTGCCTTCGCTACCACAGATTAAATGATTGAGATTAAATGCTTGCTCTGTCAAAACATGGGGTAAATCATAGCCCGTTAAAGAACGATTCAGCGTTGGAAAATTCTGTTGAATCGTGTCTTGATGATTCGCAACTAGATCAAATATTTTTTGGTACAGCGTTTGCGTTGTACTTGGGCTCGATTGAATCTGTGCTGGCCAATTTTGCCGATCGAGTGCTTGCGTCTGTAAAATCTCTCCACCCCGCAATACGGTGGTGAGTGCAAGCACATGATGGTGTGTTTTCCCATATCGACAACTGCCTTGGCCACTGGCATCGGTATTAATCATACCCCCAATCGTAGCTCGGTTCGAAGTCGATAATTCTGGTGCGAAAAATAAGCCATAAGGCTTCAATGCTGCATTGAGCTGATCTTTGACTACACCTGCTTGCACGCGTGCCGTTTTTCTAATGGGATCAATATTTAAAATCCGATTCATATAGCGTGAAATATCGACCACAATCCCATCCGTAAGAGATTGCCCATTCGTACCTGTACCGCCACCGCGTGCAGTTAAGATGACATCACGATATTGTACTTGCGACATCAGCTGCATCAATTTTTTTAAATCATCGACATCTTTTGGATACACCACAGCTATGGGTTTACGTTGGTAAATCGAATTGTCTGTTGCATAGACGTGACGAGCTGCATCGGATACATCAATTTCACCTTTGAAATCTGACCTCAGCTCGGTAAGAAAATAGTGCATACTCAAAGTTTGATTTTGACTGATCATTTTGGCTGCTCATCATGAATAAAATTTGATTGTAAAAATCCATTGCGCATCAGAATTGACGCGCAAGCTTTGAATAATGAATAAAAATTAGCTTATATTATTGAATAATGCGTAAACATTGTCCGGCATGATACAAGGCAATTCCTGTGTCATACATGAATGCACGCGCATTGCGGAAAGACAGTTGATTGCGTTCTAAGTGAGCAAAGGGTAATGGTAGTTTTTCACGATCATCATCCTGTAAATATTGCGCAAATGCCTTACCCATCATGGTTCCTGTAGTAATCCCACGTCCGTTATACGCTGTGGCTGCTACAATACCCGGTGCAGGTTCAAAAATTCGCATAATGTGATCTGTGGTAAATCCAAATTTACCTGTCCATTGATATTGCCAATTTACTTTACCTAATTGGGGAAAGTATTTTTCTTTCATGAGGTTCGCCCAAGATTGATAAATACCTGCTTTACCTTGGTAGGAACCCACAGTTCCAAGTAACAAGCGACCATCTTTATCACGACGAATACTAGATAAGGCTAAACGTGTATCCCATGATCCATTACGATGGGGCAGAATTTTATCAGCCTGTGTTGAAGTTAAGGGCTCTGATGCAATTTGATAATACTGAACAAAATAGATGGTTTTTAAAATATCGTTCCATTCACCTTCCGTATAGGCATTGGTCGCAATCACCACTTTCTCTGCCGTAATGGTTGACTGCCGACTATTTACACACCATTTTTGATCTTGCTTGACGATACCACTGACTGAAGAATTTTCGAAAATTTTCACCCCTAAACGTGTTGCTGCTTTTGCCAGACCAATCACATAAGCGTAAGGATTGACTGTACCTGCGCGCTTATCAAGTAAGGCTTTACTAATACTGGTTGTCCCACAGTACTCATGACATTTATTGCCTGTCAGTACTTCAACATCCACACCGCGACGACTAAGCTGTTGATAACGCATATCGACGTCATCCTCGCCATCACGATTATGTGCCATATGTAAATTACCTGTACGGGTATCTTGAGCATTAATTTTAAAGCGATCAATGGTATTAAAAACCAGTTTAGGCGCCTCACCCAAAGCTTTGGTGAGCTTTTCACCTGCTTGTTCACCCATGAGTTTGTTCAATTCATCTGGTTGAGCCCATGTACCAGCATTCACTAATCCTACATTTCGACCAGATCCACCTGCACCGATATGCTTGGCTTCTAACACTGCAACACGATACCCTTTTTCAGCTAGATGTATAGCTGTCGATAACCCCGTAAAGCCTGCCCCAATGACACAAACATCTACATTCTGATCATGTTGGATCGCCGCATACTGCGGTGCATCATCTACCAACGTTGACCATAGAACCTGATCTTTTACCATTTTTATCATGCCTTCATATTGGTATTTATTTATATCATTTGAATCAGGTGCATACCTCAAGGTATGCACCTTTGAATGGCTTAGCCGAAGTTAATTCCTTGCGCTAATGGAAGCTCACGCGAATAGTTCACGGTGTTGGTTTGACGACGCATGTAATTCTTCCATGCATCTGATCCAGACTCACGACCACCACCTGTTTCTTTTTCACCACCAAAAGCACCACCAATTTCAGCACCACTTGTACCAATATTGACATTGGCAATACCGCAGTCACTGCCTTCGTCACTTAAGAATTTTTCAGCTTCACGAATATCGTTTGAGAAAATACACGATGACAGGCCCTGTGGTACATCATTTTGTAAGAACAGTGCTTCTTCAAAGTCTTCATAAGCTAAGACATATAAGATCGGTGCGAAGGTTTCTGTTTTCACCACATCATTTTGTATGTCCATTTCAACCAAAGCTGGTTTGACGTAGTACGCATTTTGGAAAGTGTCTTTCAACACACGTTCACCACCATAAACACGACCGCCTGCTTGACGTGCACGTTCAAGTGCATCTTGCATTTGATTGAAAATAGTTGAATCAATTAAAGGGCCGATTAAATTACCTTCCAATGGATGACCAATCGTGACAGAGTCATAGGCTTTTTTCAGCTTCTCGACCACTTCAGCTTGAATGGATTTGTGTACAATTAAACGGCGTAGTGTGGTACAACGCTGACCTGCTGTACCTACTGCAGAGAATAAAATACCGCGGATTGCCAATTCTAAATCTGCGCTCGGTGCCAAGATCATGGCATTATTACCACCAAGCTCTAAAATACTTTTCCCAAAACGAGCCGCGACTTTCGGTCCAACAATTTTACCCATACGTGTACTACCCGTAGCACTAATTAAGGCAACACGTTCATCACTTACCAATAAGTCACCAATATTCGCCTGACCAATCAGCAATTGTGTAATATCTTTGGGTGCTTCTTCACCAAAGATCGCCAATGCTTTTTCAAATAAGGCTTGGCATGCCAAGGCTGTCAATGGGGTTTTTTCAGATGGTTTCCAAATAACCGCATTACCACATACCAGTGCCAATGCTGTATTCCATGCCCAAACAGCAACCGGGAAGTTAAATGCTGAAATAACACCGACAATACCAAGGGGATGCCATGTTTCACGCATATGATGGCCAGGTCGTTCTGAAGCAATGGTCAAACCATAAAGTTGACGTGAAAGACCAAGAGCAAAATCACAAATATCGATCATTTCTTGGACTTCACCCAAACCTTCTTGGGTAATTTTTCCAGCTTCCCAAGACACTAAAGCACCAAGATCTTCTTTATATTCACGCAGTACTTGGCCAAAAATACGAACTAACTCACCACGGCGTGGCGCTGGGATTTTACGCCATACTTTGAATGCTTGTTGTGCATTTTGAATCTGTTGTTCAGTTTGCTCAACTGTATGCATCACCACATGACCAATCACACTACCATCAATCGGTGTTTTGACTTCAAGTGTGCCATCGACATATTGCGTCGAATCCACACCTATTTTATTGAGTAATGTTTGGACAATCATTGGAGTATCAAGTTGTACGCCTGTTGAATTTGCAATTGCTTGTGTCATAGTTTTACCTTCCTTCGAATTTTAATTGAATTAATGTTGTACGCTGCTCGCGCTTTGTAGTTGTGTTAATGCTTTACGCAAAGAGTTTTGTTGAGTTTGTGCATAGAGCTCCAGCTCATTCCATACTCGCTGACCTAAACACTTCTCAAACAGATCTTGATTCGAATAAACAGCGTAATTCGTTTGATTCCCCTCACCTAAATTGGATTGAAAAATACCCGCAGCAGATACTGGTAAAAAATCTTCATAAACAATAGGTTCAATATAAATTGCACCCGTTTTAATCAGCTGATCCACGTTACTTTCACTCATTTCGACATCAATGCATTTCTCGACAGCAGCGTAATAGTGAAAATATGCAAGTCCTTGTTGATGTAGTTCCTCATAGGTATCTGGAAAATCAACAAAGTGTTTTTCTAAAATACGCATATAGCGTTTTGCATTGTCTTCATTTGGCACAGCACCAAGTTCTTCACGCGCAGCTTTTAGTAATTGGTCGTATAAACGACGGCCTTTGGGAGTTAAAGCAACACCACGTTGTTCAATTTCACCAAAACGTGCCGTATGCGAACCCTTCACATCATTTTGGAAAGACACTTCTTCATCCAAAGCTTTAAAACTGGTTTGACGCAGTAAAATTGGACAACGACGACGTGGTGGACCTTCAACAACTGCTTTGGGAGTAATACCACGACTTGCCATACCTTCTTGGATCATGTCGATATCGAGTGTACGCGGCGTCAAATGGTTGATGTGAGGTCCCTTAAATGCGACGACATCAGCAATTAAACGGTGTTGATCATGTAGCTTTTGATAAAGCTCTTGAGTGACAGGTGCCTGTTCGTGCCAACGAAATGTCTCTAAGACTTCTTGTACAAAACGTTTTGCATCGGTTTTGTCTAAACCACCTTGTTGTTCAAATTTAGTGGTCAGCTCTAAAGCGCCTTGGGTAAAAATTTGACGCTGCCCCAGTACATCTTCTGCCAGTGCACGTAATGCTTCATCTTGAATCAGTTCTAAGCGCAGCAATGACGTAAATACACGAAATGGACTTTCATTCAGTTCGCTACTGGTTATGGCCCGAAATGCTGTTGAATGCACTGGAACCCCTGCTGGCACTAAATCATAATAACCAACAGGTTCCATGCTCATTACGGCAAACACACGGCGCATAGTGTTGAGTTCTTCGGCTGTCCCTAAGCGGATCGCCCCATGACGTTCTAGGTCAAGACGCTCATATTCGCCAGTTTTTTTCAGCTGATCATGCAACCTTTGATTTTTAATCAAGGTGATCTTATTTACATCAGCGACCAAATCTAATAGATCACCATATAATGGAACTTCTTCACGATACATCTGTGACATCAGTGCAGAAAATTCCGAACGAATTTGATGAGATGCAACAAAACTCATTGTTCTATTCCTAAATATAAAGCGTGTTTTATGCGATTTTTGTTTGTTCAGTATTTAAATAAGCGTTTGTTTTGTGCTGAACTGCTGTTGTTGTTTGGGCAAGTACTTTTTCTAAAATATCTAAGCCTTCCTGAAGTCGATCAGCTTCAATCGTGAGTGGTGGCAATAAACGAATAATGTGTTTATGTTTGCCACTTGGCATGAGCAATAGCCCCATTTCTCTGGCCTTTTTCAGTACAAAGGCCATTTGTTCAGTCCCTGCACCCTGTTCAGGATGAATGAGTTCAATGCCACGCATCGCACCAACACCTGTCAGTTTGCCTAACCAAGGGGTCAACGCCTTGTTTCTCCATTGGGCATAACGTTCTTCAAGCGTTTTTATATAATGCGCTGTGCTACTTTTAAGGCTTTCTGATTGCATGATTTCAAGGGTCGCCAGTGCTGCTGCACATGCGAGTGGATTACCAGAATAGGTTCCTCCAAGGGCACCTACCATGGGTTGATCCATATATTGTTTTTTACCCATCACTGCACCAAGTGGTACACCGCCCGCAATACTCTTACCTAATAACAGTAAATCGGGTTCAATACCTAAATGAGTAAAGGCAAATGGCACACCTGAACGACCAAAACCAGATTGAATTTCATCAATAATCAGCAAAATACCGTGTTTATTACAAAATTCACGTAAGTACTGTGCAAATTCAGGATCTAAAAACTGGAAGCCTCCCTCACCTTGAACTGGTTCAATAATCACAGCAGCGACTTCATTAATACTGACTTCGACTTGGCATAAGCGTTGTAAAGCCATTTGTGCTGTTTGTGCTGAAATGCCATTGTCTGCGCTTGGAAATGGCAGATGATAAACAGGACCAGGTAAGGGACCTAAGCCATTTTTGTATGGCGTGACTTTGCCATTTAAGTTCACTGCTGCTAATGTTCGACCATGAAAACCGCCATCGAAGGCAATAATACCGCTACGCCCTGTACAAACTCGTGCCACTTTTAACGCATTCTCTGTAGCTTCAGCACCACTATTGGTCAACATACCCACAACATCTTCTTGAATCGGAATGAATTGGCTTAGACGTGCCATATAGTCAATATAAGGCTGATGCTGTGCAGCATTAAAGGCATAATGCGTCATGCGCGTTGCTTGTTTTTGAATCGCTTCTACAATCTGAGGCTGGCAATGACCAAAATTGAGTACGCCAATACCGCCTACAAAATCAATATATCGTTTTTGTTCTGTGTCCCATACTTCAGCATTTTTGCCATGTGTTAATGTAATCGGATGAATCAAGCCTAATGCCTGTGTAATACCTTGGCGCTCCACTTCAGTTCTCTTTTTAGTTTTAGCTTCGATGGATTCAATTTAAATTGAGCCCCTCTATCCTGCAAACGAATAAAAGTGCCGTTGATATTCCGTTTTTTCCTGAATCTTTTGGACATTTTTTGTTTAAAAAATAAAGAATTAAAACTATTCTCGTTATTACTCAAATTTCTGATATCACTGAATAAAAGTAATGCTCCATAATCCAATTTTAGCAACCTTGATTGGTATATCCGCCATTGTGATGTGGTCAACATTGGTCGGGCTGATTCGTCTTATCAGTGATGAATTAGATCCTCTAACTTGTCTGATGTTGCTTTATACCATCAGCGCCATCATTCTATGTTTAATTTTCAAATTACCGAAATTCAATCAAATCCCTAAGATTTATTATGCCTTGATCACTTTTTTATTCGTGGCGTATGAACTGTGTTTTTCTTTTTCTATTGCCCTTGCACAAAATCCGATACAAACCATTGAGGTAGGGGTGATCAATCATCTTTGGCCTACCTTTACCATCATTCTGATGCTCTTTACACGTTACCTCAGATTTAACGCAAAATTACTTGTAGGAATTTTTCTATCAGCACTCGGTGTCATAATGATTCAAACTCAAGGCTTTCAAATCTCAATGACAGGGGTAATTCAAAACTTACTATCAAATCCAATCAGCTATCTATTAGCCTTTACTGCTGCACTTCTATGGGCTTTCTACTGTGTTGTGCTGATGAAATATAAGCCCGAAAGTAATATTATTGTCGCTTTATTTTTTTGTACCAGTATTTTTTTAGTAATCAAATGGATTTTCAGTACACCGTTACCTTTAGAACCCATCAATATACATAACAGTATTTTGATTTTATGTGCGGCTGTATGTTTAAGCTTAGGTTATGCTGCATGGAATATTGGCATGATTTATGGTTATGCCAATGTTTTGGTGAGCAGTTCGTATTTTGTACCCATTTTATCTGCTTATTTTTCAAGCCTACTCTTTGGTGTTCGTCTGGATCAGTTCTTTTGGTTGGGGACAAGTCTCGTTGTTTTAGGTTCTATAATTTGTTGGGCTATTATAGGTCTACCTTCATCTTGGAGGTATAAAATTAAAAATATTTTAGGGTAGTGCCTTTAGAAATAGTCAAAGTGGTAAAGGAAAATCACAGCCAATACAATGTTATTTTTTAAAAGATATTTAACCCATTTTCTTCTCAGTAAATTTCAATAACTAAAGATCACTGCTACATATTTACCCCAATTAAAATGGATAATCACAAGTAAAACCGAGGCATAGAACTCGTTCAGAGTTAAGGAGTGTCTTATGATGCATGTAAAAGATTATGAAACCAACCCAAGGTAAAGGATTTTATAAAGATGAAACGATATCAATAAATGTATATTACACCCCAATGATATAGCACATACTCTTATATGCGCTATATCAGCCAGCCTAATATCCATTAAAATTTATAAGAAACTCCCATATAAAAGTTAGTTGATGAACTCTTATCAATTAACGGGCCTTTTTTCACATCATCTGGTAAAAATTTTTGCATCGCCACGCCTGAGAAACTGAGCTTATCTGTGAGTTTGTAATTGGCACCTAAAGAGACATGTGGAATAAAAACATTGTCTGGTTGATAAGCCTCAATACCACGAGCAACTTCAGCTCCCAAAGTACCGTAATAATAGTTTGCACGTTTGTCGGATAACCAATCTAGCCCTAGGTTTGGGATTAGTGTCAATTGAGGGTTCATTCTCCAAAGATATTGATAATTGAACCTTAGCTCTGCACCGTCACTTGCCCCACCAATATCATTGACGGCCTGCATTGAGAATATGCCATAAGGTAAGCGGACAATACCTTCTAATCCTAAATCAACACTACGATCACGATCTTCTAGTTGTGATTTATTGATATTTTTAGCGCTAAGATTACTTGCACTCAAATCATCGACATCAAGGTTCATCATATTGACGCTGGTAATCGCATTTACAGCAAAAAATCGTTCTGCATAGACTTGAGCTCCAGCGGTTAAACCTCGTACAAAAAAGCGATCGGATTCATAAGAGATGACTGGCACTGGTATAACCTCAGTTTTCTCACCAATATATACACCCGTACTGCCCGCTACTCCTAAACCTACACTCAATCCTTGAGGCTTAGCCATGGGCGGTCTTGGTTGCTGTTTTTCAGCAGCCGAAGAAATTACAGGAATAAATAGTAGGCTGATTAATCCAATTTTTTTAAACATCTTTAATCCATGATTGAAGTACGTATAAGCTCTAATATAAAGAATATAGTTATGAAAGATGTGTGAATTTGATTAATTTTCCATGTAATCCTGATCTTTATGCTACATTTCACACAATGAATATAAAATCAATGTATTCAATGCATTACATATATAAATAAAGGTATATATTCAGGCATGTACAGTGCAGACATGACGCATCCCATCTATAATTATATACTTGTTTTCAAAAGCAAAAATGTTTACCAATTCAATAATTATTCTTATTTTCACCACATGAGCCAATCTATGCTTTTCTTGTGCGATTTTTAATCTTTTTTTTTACTTTAAGCGAAATTATAGATAAGCAATTCAACTAAAAAAGGGAGTACTACAAATTATTTTTCATATGCAGAAAGAAAAATAAATGAGCAATTGTTTCTTTCATCTTAGGATGGGTGAATAAACCTACGAAATCATAACAATACCCAAATTTACGTCCGCAGCAAAGACGAAAGAAAATATCAAAACCTTTCATTCTCAATGATGAAAATGAAAGGCTTAAATTACAAGGCTAATAAAAGATTAGTTAAACGATGGGCCTTTGGCACCTGAAATCGTTTTGCCTTGCAAATCGATACTAAATTGATTACTTGGCTTGGCTGAACCCACCCCTTTTAAGATACTAAATACACGCTTAAATTTATATTGGAACGGCACATGAATTGGCGTATTGGCCAGTAGCTTACCGTCTAACATTTGTGGTGCAGCAGGTTGTTCTGGGAAGCTCGACATCAATAACTTGTATTGCTTCACACGTATATCGCCCATATCGGTTAATGCCAACTCACCTGCATAAATCGTACGGTGGAAATCGCCATAGAAATCATAAGCAGATACTTGTTCCATATCAGCAAGACTTAAACCTGCAGCAGCTGCCAATTGTTCTGCTTTGGCTTTTGCTATCTGCCAGTCTTGTGCAAACTCTGTCGCACTGGTTTGAACGTTGCTTGATGCTGCTGTTAGACATTGAGCACTTGGTTTAAAATCTAGAGTTGTTTGCGTTGCTAATTCCGCATAGGTTAAACGGGTGTTGAGCTGACTCATAATCAGCATCTGACCTAAGTTCAATTGCTCTGCCAAATCACGCATCTCGCATGGCCAGTATTCATTCATAAAGCGCATTTTAGACAACTGACCAAAATAGAAATGAGTAAATTCTTTATAGCTTTTGGTACTTAAAATGCCTTTATCCCATAGTCTTGGGCTTTGAGTTGCCGTTAAATATTGATGCTCGCGCTCATATAACGGGAAGAGCTCATCAAAACGTTCCACTTCATCTAATTTCACTGTTTCAACATCGATAGACGTTGGGCTGTTAAAACGTAAAATTTTATAAGCAGCACCATACACCGCAAGAGACGGTGATTGGATATTGACTAAGTAGCTGCCTGTTGGAGAGGTATAGTCATTGGTACTGTTCGAGTGCATGTGTCCGCCCACATGAAGCCCTAAACCTGTTGATGCCACCACTTGAGTGGCATCTTGTGTGGGCACACGGTTGGTTTGGAAGGCACTCCCTCCAAAGGTCTGCTTAATCGCATCAGTTTGGTTGGCATAAAATTCAATGGTTGGATAATGAGAGAATGCCACTAGCTTTTTGTTTTGTGCTTTGGCACGTTCTGCTACGCTTGCAATCCATTTCATGGTGGTTTTTTTATGTGTCACCATTTGGTTCCAGCCCGCACTGCCCGCACCTGTAAAGCCACCTGGCTTGGTCGGGTCGTTTGGATCTAAACTGTCTTTTGGTACAAAGACATTGGCATCAACAGATAATAACCATAAGCCTGGTACTGGCTCAACCAAATAACTCACATCTGGAATAGAGGTACATTGGGTATAATTTGGCTGTTTGTAAGCACCGCCTTCACCTTCTTTACACACTTCATAAAGGCGATGATCGACACTGGCCTGTGCAGTAGCTTGCTGTAAATTATAGCTTTGCTGATTATAGGTACTAAATGGTGTTTCCCAATAAACGTCCGCTTTATTTGGCATAAAGCCAAATTCACCCAATGAGCTTAGGAGCGATTCATAACCTAACTCCATCATTTCATTAGTGCAGACATTGTCTACTTCTGAATTTAAGCAGGCTTGGTTTTGCAAGGCAAAAATATCAAAAGACTTACCCTCTGCATCTAAGAAGCCGGCTTCTTTTGCTGTGTCATTGTCATGCGGCGCCACAGGATCATGATTACCTGGTGCAATAAAGAAACGCATGCCTTTGGCTTCGTATTCAGTTAAGATCTTCTTAAAACCAGCTACGTGCATGGGTTGACCATCATCGGAGAAGTCGCCTGGAAAGGCAATAATTCGAATCCCTTTTTCATAGGCGCTGTCTAAAGCACTACGGAACGCAAAGTAGTTTTCATTAAAAAGTCGGGTCGACGTCAGCTGATCATACATGGTACGAATCGTGGCATGACCATGCTCAGTTGGAATCCCTTGAAATTGTGAAGATTTTAAATCTCCATAGACATCATGGAAATGTACATCGGCTAAAAATGCCACTTCCGCCTTTGACTCCACTGGGCTTTTCGCCTGTTCGTCGTTATCACAGCCCAGCAATAGAAAAGGACTGATACATGTGAGCGCTGCCAACACGCGTCGTTTTGACTTCAATATACTCATGCTTACCCCAATGATGAAGTGAATGGCGTCATCACCCTACATCTACTTGAAACAGGAGATGACCATTCAAATAAAGAATTTAGATCAGCAGGCTATTCAAATCAGGTGACATACCCATGAAAGATATATGACGGTTTTGTGTTATTTTTTGAGCAAGTCAAATCTTTAAATTCATTCTATCTCTTTATTCAGTCAGAGAAAATTTGTTGCATAATCTTTACGGGCTTACCCATACTGGTGAATGTTAATGATTAAATGCTTAATGAGCTCAAGATGATCTCTTCAACATCTTATGATATCTTGGTGATATTAATCAGCGTTTAAAAGATGGGTAGGGATTAGAGATAAACTCTAGCCCCATGCTTTGGACCTTAATGGATATTAGGCGTGGTAGGTGCAATCAATGTATTTTGAGAAGCAATTTTCATCCCTAAAAGTACACTTTTGATGAGACGCTCACTGGCTTCAATCAGTAAAGGCTCAGCTTGTTCAATCGCATTTTCGAGTGCCATAGGAACCGAGATAATCGAACTCATGGCATCGATTCCTATTTCGTAAACACAACTTGCGCCACTACCCAATTTCCCAGCCAATGCCACCACAGGTTTATTGTATTTAGCTGCACGATGAGCAATTTCAGCAGGCACTTTGCCCTGTGGTGTTTGTAAATCGATCGAGCCTTCAGCAGTGATGATCAAATCAGCTTTTTTTATTTCATCATCAATATGATGTCCAAGTAAGCCTTCATTTAACAGCACGTCAAAACGAGGACACAGTTGAGCTCCTATCGCTGCCAAACCTGCACCCAATCCTCCTGAAGCACCCGAACCGCTTGCATAGGCAAAATCAAAATTTTTAATCGGATTGATATGAGTCATTGCCAGTTGCCTAGCCCAGTGATCAAAACCTTGAGCAAGTTGTTTGACTTGTTCTATAGATGCACCTTTTTGTGGTGCAAATACAGGGGCTACCCCATGAGGCCCACATAAGATATTAAACGGATTTAAAGCTAGGCAAATTTCGATCTGCTGATCATGCAGCGCTGGGATTAAACCTGAGTAGTCAAGTTTCGCTACTTTTTCTAGATATTGGCCACCAAAGCCTACCTCTTTACTGGTGTCATCCAGTATTTTTACACCTAAAGCTTGTAATGCCCCCATTCCACCATCGCTAATCCCTGAATCTCCACACCCTAAAATAATACGCGTTGCACCTTGTTTAAGTGCAGCCTTAATCAACTCACCTACGCCATAGCTGGTCGTAAACATTGGGTTACGTTGCTCTATAGGAATCAGTTTTAAGCCCGCTGCTGCTGCTACTTCAATCACAGCAACATTAGTGTATTGTCCACCTAACATACTAAAATAAGATGCAATGGGTTGACCTAAAGGACCAATCACTGTTGTAGTAATCACTTTACCTTGTGTTTGTTTTGCCAAAATATGAGCGGTATCTTCGCCACCGTCAGGGATTGGGATGGCATTGACATTTGCCTGAGGTAAGGCTGTAAGCACGCCTGTTTTTATTGCTTCAGCAACTTGTGTGGCACTTAATGACTCTTTAAAGCCGCTTGGTAAAATCAAAATATTTTTCAGTAAACTACAATACATAAGAGTCAAATTATTTAGAGTCTATAAATAATGGCATGCCCATAAGCGGCCAAATAACAAAACTAAAAATCAAGAGTAGTACAAACATTATTGGTGCTAGATACACACTTAATTTAAGTAAATCTTCTGAATTAAACATAGAGTGTGTTTCAGTTTTATTAAAAATGGCAATAGGTTTCGCCGATGATATTAAGGTGTGGCAGAATCCTGCAGCAGCAGTAGAAATAAAAGCCATTGCGACAGGTGAAACTTGAAATTGTGGTGAGAGACTAACCACAATTGGAATAAGGACTACAGAGCGTGCTGAGCGTGACTGAATAAATAGGTGAGCCATTAAGGATAAAAGGATAATGAAACTGCCAAATATCATCGGTGTGGCTAATCCTGTTTGACTCATCTGCGATACTAAATGATCAGTTAACCAATGCACTGCACCACTTTCAATCAAAGCAGTCCCCATACTTAAAGTCGCTGCCATAAAAATCAGTAGCGACCATGGAATAGTTTTAATTGCTTGAGAAAATTTAATGCACCCGATCCCTGGGGTAGAAATCAATAAAGCGCCTAAAATTGCCACCATCGTAGCTGAAATGTGATGAATAGGCTCAGATAGCCATAGCAACAAAATAAGCAATAAAATAAAAATGACTCGCTTTTGTAAAGCGGACAAACCCACTTGTTGATTTATAGCTGTCGAATTAATGTCACTTAACTTCAATAGTTCTAACGAACTCTGGCGATCTTTCTTCTCAGTAAACAGCTGTAAAATAAGTTCAGTACAAGCAAAAGAAGAAACTAAAGCAAAAGGTAAGCCTAACCAAAGCCAACTTAATAAACTGAACGTCGGATAGCCTTGTTCTGATAAAATTTGATTGGTAATCAGATGTGCACCTGCCCCCAAATATGACCCCACAGCACTTAGTAGAATAATGGATGGACATAACAGTGCTAAAACTTTGATAATTTTTGAATTTTTTTTAAGAATTTCTGCTAGAGCAAGAAAAATAGGTAAAATAACCGCTGCTCGACCTGAAGTAGAGGGAATAATAAAAGCGGATAATACAATTAATAGAGTGAGGCTATAGCATAACATTCGTGTTGTACGCACATAGCTTAAAAGCTGAGCTGAAAAATAGGTCGCAATACCAGTTTTGACTACTCCAGCAGCAATTACAAAGGCGGCAATCAATAGCCAAAAGATATCTTTACCCCAAGAAAGATACAATGCTTCCTCGCCTAAATTTCCAGTTAGAATTAAAACGAAAACGGCTAACACAGCAATGTAAGTTTCATCAATTTTTGTACATACCCAAAGCCAGGTCGCAGTTAAAAATACACCTAATGTCAAAATAATTGACATGTTTGTCTGTTCTACAGCCCTACCCAATAAAAAATAAATAATAAATAGTGGAACAATTGACCACCAAGGGAAACGTAAAAAAGGGGAACTAGACATCTGGGGTTATAGGCCTAAGTTTTATGATGAACACTATAATATTACAGGGTAGTTTAAAAAAAATATGAAGCATTGATCGTTTTAGATCAAACACAGTTTATCTTTTAAGGTAAGCATCCGCTGAACCCCACTTTTCTAACCCATGAATATCACGATAGTGTCCACTAAAATTTAAGTGGACACCTATTTATGGATTTAAATACAGTTATAGACAGTACATCACCGCTAAAAAAGCCCCGTCGAACCTTCACGGCTGAATTTAAACACCAGCTTATTCAGCAGTGCCTGCAGCCAGATACATCAGTGGCCAAGGTGGCAATGCAACATCAGATCAATGCAAATCTGTTGCATAAATGGATTCGCCAGTCCATATCAATGCCCCCAGTTCTAAAAAGCCCACCTCATCCTCAAACCGACTTTCTTCCAGTCATTCTTCACTCGACTCCAGTCAGACAAGAAGTACCTCCACCACCTGTACCAGAGAAGAAAGCTCTCGCTCATATCAGAATTCCACTGCATCACGAACAAGATTCCGCACAGGATCAGATGATCGAGATCGATTGGCCTGTGGAATCAGTCACTGAATTACTCGTGCTGATACAGGGTTTGACTCAATGATCCGTATCGATGAAATCTGGTTGTCTACTCAACCGATGGATATGCGTGCAGGGATGGATACTGCCATGGCTCAGGTGTTGAAAGCCTTTGGTTCGATCAAACCTCATTGTGCTTACCTGTTCTGTAATAAACGTGGTCATCGTATGAAAGTACTGGTACATGATGGCCTGGGCATCTGGCTGTGTGCTCGGCGTCTAGAACAGGGCAAATTCCACTGGGCCCAGGTTCATCAAGGTGAAACCATCTCACTCAGTTTGGAACAATTACAAGCATTAATACAAGGCTTACCTTGGCAGAGAATTGGACAAGTGCAGGTCGTCACGATGCTCTAAACCAAGCCACTTGGTTCTGCTATTCTGCAAAGGTTCTATAGCATCGTATTTATAATTTCAGGCATACTATGTTCATGAATACGATGCCTGATTTAAGCCAACTGACCCATGAACAACTACTGGAATTCACCAGACAGTTGGCGATGCAGCATCAGCAATTAGAAAAATCAAATCAGCAACTAGATGCCAAAGTTCAACATCTATCCATTCTCAATCAAAAATACGAGCATGAGCTGGCACTGTTTAAAAAACACAAATTCGGCAGTAAAAATGAACATCTCACCGCCAAACAAATCCATCTGTGGGATGAAGCGGTTGAAGAAGATATCGCAGCAGTCGAGCTGGAACTGGAACGGCTGAATGCAGATAAAACCGATGTAACAACACAGAAAGCCAATAAACCTAAACGTCGTCCATTGCCAACCCACTTAGCTACGATTCGCATCGAGCATGAACCAGCATCAACGCAATGTGCTTGTGGATGCCAACTGCGTCGTATCGGTGAAGATGTCAGTGAAAAATTGAATTTCAGACCGGCACAGTTCTATAAAGAGCAACATGTACGTGGCAAATGGGTCTGTGATCAGTGCGATACGCTGACACAACAAGCGATGCCTGCGTATGTCATTGATAAAGGTATTGCTTCACCTGAACTACTGAGCCATGTACTGGTATCTAAATATGCTGATCATTTACCACTGTACCGTCAGCGCCTGATCTATCAACGGGCTGGTGTTGATCTTTCTCGATCTACTCTTTCAGATTGGCTTGGTCGCTGTGGTGTTGAACTAGAACCTCT
>NZ_JCAKMX010000026.1:0-3147 GCF_059515825.1 Acinetobacter sp. CY17 | reverse complement strand
TTGAGAAAAAGTACAATAAACTGATTGGAAAAATACGAGTTGTGATCGAACACATCAATAGTCAATTGAAAACATTTAGAATATTAAGTGAACGCTATCGAAATAGACGGAAAAGATTCGGTTTACGTATTAACTTAATTGCTGCACTGGTAAACCGAATAAACTTGCAATAACCACTTTCGCAAGAGATCTAATGATTGAAAATTATGTTTGATTTAATTGAAGCGACTAAGCAAAGAAACAATATTTTTGTCCTTAAATAGAAAGTTTAGGTTGCTATACTCATTTTAGCTCACTTCATTCTCTATTTTGTGTTTATAAAAACTACATAGTAAGTTTAGTTTTTATTAATAATTTATGCAATAAGCTTATGTTTTGAGGCGTACTAGACATTTTTTTATAAAAAAATGAAAAAAATGTCTTTTATTAATTTTTTTAAAAATCAGTATGTTAAGTTTTTTAGCTGCATTATATTATTTTATATTTCATATTTTTAAATAGAGTTTTAAAAATCTTAGTTATTAAAAGATATTAATTTTTTTATAAAAAAAATATTTAAATTTATCCTAAATAATTTCATTAATCACATTTTTAACAGTGGTTTACATAAATGTATGTTTATTGTTCAATCTCTAGGAATAATAATCCTAAAAGAGATCATAACAATGACAGCCAATATTCAAGTCTATAACCTCGCCACTCGTGAAAAACTTCAAGACCTAAGCAATACGAGTATCGTTGATCTGAGTACCTCCTCTGTTGTTAAGGTAGATTTATATAAAGAAGACATCAAACAATATGTTCGTGAAGGCAATAATTTAGTCTTAGTATTAAATTCTGGGGAAAAAATCCTTATTGAAGATTTTTTTGTTCAATTTAATGATCAGCCACAATCACAACTGGTTTTGTTGGATGAAGAATGTGGCTTTTTGTGGTTTGACTACAATAACGGCGCAGTGTATTTCAAAGATATTACTGGTTTAGAGCAAATTGTATTTGGTAAAAGTGCCAACTTTTGGCCATGGATTCTAGGTGGCTTACTTTTAGGTGGTATCGCAGCTTTAGTCGATGATGATGATGATAAGCCAAAGCCAAATCTTACTACAGTCACGGGTAATCGCGGTGAAGGGCTAGAAGATGGTGATGTTGTTACGGGTAAATTGGTCGCAACTGATAAAGATGGTGTAAGTAATCCTAATTTTACGATTGTTGCACAGCCAGAAAATGGTATAGCAACCATTGATCCAGAGACGGGTGAATGGACCTTCATTCCAAATGATGACTGGAATGGCACTGAGACATTTAAAGTTACAGTCACTGATGACAAAGGCGTAACAACTGAATTTGAAGTTACAGCTGTTGTTGAACCAGAGCAAGATGCTTTTGATGATACAGAGACAACTATGTTAGGTGTTCCTGTTGTGATTGATGCATTGGAAAACGATGGTTTTGAAGCAACAGATGCTAAAATTACTTCAGTTAGCCAACCTGCTCATGGTCAAGTGGTCATTAATCCAGATGGTACTTTAACTTACACGCCAAATGCAGGTTATACAGGTCCTGATAGCTTCACTTATACAGTCACTTCAGCCACAGGTATACCTGAGACTGCCACAGTTAATATTACTGTGCAGCCATTTGCACCACCGTTAGCCACAGACAACAACTTGACTGTAGATGAAGAAAGTACAGCTACACCACTTAGCGTTACAGTCAGTGATTCAGATAGTCCGGACAGTGAGTTAACGATTACCGTTACTAAGATTCCAGAACTGGGTGAAGTAAAAAAAGCAGATGGTACAGTAGTAAAAATTGGTGACCAGCTGACTGTGTCTGAACTTGAGGCGCTTGTATATGATGCACCGAAAGACTATTTAGCTGGGCAAAATGTTGGTGTTTTTGAATACACTGTAAAAGATCAGCAAGGTGGTGAAGATACCGGTACAGTCAACATTGGTGTTAACCCAATTAACGATCCACCAGTCGCAGAAGATGACAGTAAAGTCACGCCTGAAGACACCCCTGTTACAGGTAAAGTCCCAGCAACAGATCCAGATGAAGACCCTCTGAGTTATGAAGTAACCGACCAGCCAACTCACGGTAAAGTTGAAATTAATCCAGAGACTGGCGAATATACCTATACGCCCAACCCTGACTACAATGGTCCAGATGAGTTTACTGTCGTTGTAACTGATCCAAATGGCGAAACCAGTACTTCAGTGATCACTATTGATGTAACTCCTGTGAATGATCCGCCAGTGGCTGAAGATGTCACTGCAACAGGCGATGAAGATACCACCATTCCAGTGGTACTCGACTACAGCGATGTAGACGGTACAGTTGAGAGCATTACAGTCACGACTTTACCTGAAAACGGTACCTTATACCTTGATGAAGCTGGTACGACTCCTGTGGTTGCAGGTACACCATTTGATGCACAAGAGACCGTGTACTTTGTACCAAACGAAAACTGGAACGGCGAAACCACATTTGACTATGTAGCAACTGATAATGAAGGCTTAGAGTCAGACCCTGCCACTGCTACGATTACCATTGCCGATGTCAACGATCCACCAGTGGCTGAAGATGTCACTGCAACAGGCGATGAAGATACCACCATTGCAGTGGTACTCGAGTACAGCGATGTAGACGGTACAGTTGAGAGCATTACAGTCACGACTTTACCTGAAAACGGTACCTTATACCTTGATGAAGCTGGCATGATTCCTGTGGTTGCAGGTACACCATTTGATGCACAAGAGACCGTGTACTTTGTACCAAACGAAAACTGGAACGGCGAAACCACATTTGACTACGTGGCAACTGATAATGAAGGCTTAGAATCAGACCCTGCTACTGCAACGATTACCATTGCCGATGTCAATGATCCGCCAGTGGCTGAAGATGTCACTGCAACAGGCGATGAAGATACCATCATTCCAGTGGTACTCGACTACAGCGATGTAGACGGTACAGTTGAGAGTATTACAGTCACGACTTTACCTGAAAACGGTACCTTGTACCTTGATGAAGCTGGCATGATTCCTGTGGTTGCAGGTACACCATTTGATGCACAAGAGACCGTGTACTTTGTACCAAACGAAAACTGGAACGGCGAAACCACATTTGACTACGTGGCAACTGATA
>NZ_JCAKMX010000025.1:0-36613 GCF_059515825.1 Acinetobacter sp. CY17 | reverse complement strand
CGGTACCTTGTACCTTGATGAAGCTGGCATGATTCCTGTGGTTGCAGGTACACCATTTGATGCACAAGAGACCGTGTACTTTGTACCAAACGAAAACTGGAACGGCGAAACCACATTTGACTACGTGGCAACTGATAATGAAGGCTTAGAATCAGACCCTGCTACTGCAACGATTACCATTGCCGATGTCAATGATCCGCCAGTTGGAGAAAATGACGAGGTTGAAACACCTGAAGACACCCCAATCACAGGACAAGTTCCAGCGACAGACCCAGATGATGATCCACTCACTTATGAAGTGACTGAACCACCAAGCAATGGTGAGGTTGTTGTCGATCCAAATACAGGTGAATATACCTATACGCCCAACCCTGACTACAATGGTCCAGATGAGTTTACTGTCGTTGTAACTGATCCAGATGGCGAAACTAGTACTTCAGTGATCACTATTGATGTAACTCCTGTGAATGATCCACCAGTGGCTGAAGATGTCACTGCAACAGGTGATGAAGATACCACCATTGCAGTGGTACTCGACTACAGCGATGTAGACGGTACAGTTGAGAGCATTACAGTCACGACTTTACCTGAAAACGGTACCTTATACCTTGATGAAGCTGGTACGACTCCTGTGGTTGCAGGTACACCATTTGATGCACAAGAGACCGTGTACTTTGTACCAAACGAAAACTGGAACGGCGAAACCACATTTGACTATGTAGCAACTGATAATGAAGGCTTAGAGTCAGACCCTGCCACTGCTACGATTACCATTGCCGATGTCAACGATCCACCAGTGGCTGAAGATGTCACTGCAACAGGCGATGAAGATACTACCATTCCAGTGGTACTCGAGTACAGCGATGTAGACGGTACAGTTGAGAGCATTACAGTCACGACTTTACCTGAAAACGGTACCTTATACCTTGATGAAGCTGGTACGACTCCTGTGGTTGCAGGTACACCATTTGATGCACAAGAGACCGTGTACTTTGTACCAAACGAAAACTGGAACGGCGAAACCACATTTGACTATGTAGCAACTGATAATGAAGGCTTAGAGTCAGACCCTGCCACTGCTACGATTACCATTGCCGATGTCAACGATCCACCAGTGGCTGAAGATGTCACTGCAACAGGCGATGAAGATACTACCATTCCAGTGGTACTCGACTACAGCGATGTAGACGGTACCGTTGAGACCATTACAGTCACGACTTTACCTGAAAACGGCACCTTGTACCTTGATGAAGCCGGCACGATTCCTGTGGTTGCAGGTACACCATTTGATGCACAAGAGACTGTGTACTTTGTGCCAAACGAAAACTGGAACGGCGAAACCACATTTGACTATGTAGCAACTGATAATGAAGGCTTAGAGTCAGACCCTGCGACAGCCAATATCACTGTGGATGAGGTTAATGATGCGCCTGTTGCCGAAGATGATACAAAAACTACGCTTGAAGATACTCCAGTTAAAGGTAAAGTCCCAGCAACAGATCCAGATGAAGATCCTCTGAGCTATGAAGTGACCGAACAACCTACTAATGGTAGAGTTGAAATTGACCCAGAGACTGGCGAATATACCTATACGCCAAACCCTGACTACAATGGTCCAGATGAGTTTACTGTTGTTGTAACAGATCCAGATGGCGAAACCAGTACTTCAGTGATCACTATTGATGTAATTGCACAAGATGACAGTGAGATTGTACGGTTGATGGAGGACAGCGGTGTTGTTACTTCATTTACTGTGGGAGATGCAGGTGATACAGGACGAAGTATTCCTCGTACTAGCTTAATTGATGACGATGTAAAAGATGATCCAGGTATCCGTATCGATCATTTCCGCGTGGGTGATGATAAAACCGTTTATCAACCAGGGCAAGAATATGTCATTCAAAATTACGGTACGATCAAAATTAATGCCGATGGTACTTTTGCCTTTACTCCAGCGAAAGACTTCTATTCTGATGTCAATGCTCAAGAAATTTACGTGCCGCCAATCGTGCACTACACATTAGCGGATGACAATGGTTTACGTGAAACATCAACAGTTGCATTCCATGTTGAAGGTGAAAACGATGCACCTGTGGGACTTGACGCCTCAATCACTATTACCAATACACCAGGCGTTGAGTACTACTTTGATTTAGATGACTTTGAGGTCAGCGACGTCGATCACGACATTACCGATATCACTTTATTAGTGACTGAACTACCAACCAATGGTGTATTGGAATATTTCAACCGTAATGCATGGGTGAAAGTTCAAGTCGGTGACCGTATTAACTACTCTACAGTCGACGGCAATCGCATCCGTTATAAACCAAATGATAATCTGTCTAATCAAAAATATGATTCATTTAAATTCCAACCGGATGATGGTGTATCTAGCAATGGTAAAGGTGAAGTTACCACCTTAACAATTCGTTTACTTGAGCGTGGCGAAATTGAAACGAGCAATGCGGTGGTGAACGGTACAGAAGGGAATGACTTTATTACCGGCGCACAAGGAGTTAATCAAACTTTCCATGCCAAGCATGGTAATGACTTTATTTTTGCTGACGGCATTAATACGGATAGTTTAGAGTTTGCAGGACGTACTTCACCAGCAGGTTCAGGCATTGATGCAGTCGTTGAATATCTAAAAGCGCAAAATGGCAATAAAGAGCCAGATGAGCGTGCGCTGTTAGACTTCTTAAAAAAGCATCCTGAATTCTTCCCAGAAACGGGTGGTAATGACACTATCTATGCTGGTGCAGGTAAAGACATGATCTTTGCAGGTGGTGGAGATGACACCATCTATGCCAGCCAAGGCAATGATTACGTACATGCAGGAGCTGGCGCCGATACCTTGATCTACAATGTACTAACCTCAGAGTCTAACAATGCAGGGCATAGTACCGACACCTGGGATGACTTTGATGCTAGCGAAGATACCCTTCAATTTTCACCTGGGGTATTGCAAGGGATTACCCAAGAAAATGCTGCTGAATACATCGAATTAACATTTGATGCGGAAACCAATACGGTGACGCTCGCGATTGATCGTGATGGTAAGCAAAATGAGTTTGTAGGTTATCAGCCAGTGTTGATTTTAGAAAATCAAAGTAGTGCGCTAGATTTACAAAAACTGATGGATGATGGCCGTATTGTGTTTGGCTAAGTCTGAATTTTAATTGAAAAAGCCAGCTTCAGAGCTGGCTTTTTTATGAAGCAAGAATTCATTTTATATAAATAAAATTTATGTAAAAAAGTAAAAATATTCATAGAAGTTTTGTATTTAAAACTCAATCTTCGGTTTATAGTAGATTTTAGATTTTTACTGTCTTGAGTTATATTTTTAGGAATAAACACTGGTCATCTGCACAAGAGGCTGCTTTAATCATCGTATGATTAAAAATTATTCTGACTGATCTTAATTACAAGCAGTCTATTTAGCCAGAGTGAATTTAGGTTCATCTCAAGCATAACATTTGTTGGAACTACACAATGCCTGACTATCGTTCAAAAACATCGACACACGGAAGAAATATGGCTGGTGCACGTGGCTTATGGCGTGCAACAGGGATGAAAGATGAAGATTTTGGCAAGCCAATTATTGCAGTCGTCAACTCATTTACTCAGTTTGTACCCGGCCACGTTCACCTCAAAGACTTAGGTCAACTGGTGGCACGTCAGATTGAACAAGCAGGCGGTGTAGCCAAAGAATTTAATACCATTGCAGTCGATGACGGCATTGCAATGGGCCACGATGGCATGCTGTACTCATTACCATCGCGTGACTTAATTGCTGACTC
The DNA here is from genome assembly GCF_059515825.1 of Acinetobacter sp. CY17. Taxonomy (NCBI): domain Bacteria; kingdom Pseudomonadati; phylum Pseudomonadota; class Gammaproteobacteria; order Moraxellales; family Moraxellaceae; genus Acinetobacter; species Acinetobacter sp. CY17. The sequence continues at coordinate 32,810 of NZ_JCAKMX010000025.1, read as the reverse complement.
GGTAGAATACATGGTCAATGCACACTGTGCCGATGCCATGGTGTGTATTTCGAACTGTGACAAAATCACACCGGGAATGCTCATGGCAGCCATGCGTTTAAATATTCCAGTGGTGTTTGTTTCTGGCGGTCCAATGGAAGCAGGTAAGGTGCAAATTCGTGGCAACGAACTTGCCATTGATTTGGTTGATGCCATGGTGGTGGCTGCAGATGACAACTTTAGCGATGAAGAAGTGGCAGCCTATGAGCGTTCTGCATGTCCAACCTGTGGTTCATGTTCAGGTATGTTTACTGCAAACTCAATGAACTGTTTAACCGAAGCCTTAGGTCTGTCTTTACCGGGTAATGGTTCAACGCTTGCTACACATGCCAACCGTAAAAAATTGTTTGAGCGTGCGGGTCAGTTGATTGTTGAAATCACTAAACGCCATTATGAACAAAACGATTACAGTGTATTACCACGCAATATTGCTCCTAAAGCTGCGTATGAAAATGCCATGACTTTAGATATCGCGATGGGTGGTTCGACCAACACCGTACTTCACTTATTAGCGGCTGCACACGAAGCAGAAGTGGACTTCACCATGGACGATATTGATCGTTTATCGCGTAAAGTGCCTGTGCTGTGTAAAGTTGCACCTGCGGTGAAAGATGTGCATATGGAAGATGTGCACCGTGCAGGTGGAATCATGTCAATCTTAGGTGAATTAGACCGTGCAGGTTTGTTGGATACATCTGTACCAACAGTACATGAAAAAACATTAAAAGATGCTTTAGATAAGTGGGACATTATCCGTACTGAAGAAGAAGAGGTGTATAACTTCTTTAAATCAGCACCGGGTGGTGTACCAACGCAAACTGCATTCTCACAAGACCGTTACTACTCGCGTTTGGATGGCGACCGTGAGAAAGGTGTGATTCGTAATGCCGAACATGCTTTCTCTAAAGATGGTGGTTTAGCTGTGCTTTACGGTAACATCGCACTGGATGGTTGTATCGTCAAAACCGCAGGTGTGGATGAATCGATTTTAAAATTCAACGGTACAGCACGTGTATTTGAAAGCCAAGATGATGCAGTAGAAGCGATCTTAGGCGGAAAAATTGTGGCAGGTGATGTGGTATTAATTCGCTACGAAGGTCCACAAGGTGGTCCGGGTATGCAAGAAATGTTGTACCCAACCAGTTACTTAAAATCGAAAGGTTTAGGTAAAGACTGTGCACTGGTGACTGATGGTCGTTTCTCAGGCGGTTCATCAGGTCTTTCAATTGGTCACGTGTCTCCAGAAGCAGCCGAAGGCGGTGCAATTGCCTTGGTTGAAGATGGCGATCGTATTGAAATTGATATTCCAAACCGTAGTATTCATTTAGCCGTGGCTGAAGATGTATTGGCTGCGCGCCGTGAAGTGCAAGAAGCAAAAGGTTGGAAGCCTGCCAAAGAGCGTCCACGTAAAGTATCTAAAGCACTCCGAGCATATGCTAAACATGCGACAAGTGCTGCTAAAGGCGCAGTTCGCGAGATCTAACTAAAGCGAATTTTTAAAAAAAGCACTCCTTTTGGGGTGCTTTTTTAGCCCTTAAGCTTGCCTAAGCTAGGCTTTGGTCATCTAAATCTAGATCTATAGCGGAAATTGTTGCTAAAGATTGAACATCTCAGCTGAACTTGTTATAAGTTTTGCTACTAGATTTAAATTTTTGTTTAATTACAGCAGATTTTGCACTTCTTGCTGTAGAAATTTTAAAGCTGATATCGTCTATTCCGAGGCTACTTTCATGTCACTGCTACGCCGTTGGTTCGATCCAATCCGATCGAGTTGGTTTTACCAAAAACCAGTTCGCCAAGAGGTGTTACCTACGGATCAAGGTTTGACGATTTATTTGCGTTTAGATGATGTTTATAGCTATTTAGCAGCACAACAACTGCCACAATTAGAAGAAATACTAACTGATGAAATGAAACCACTCAAAGTGGTGATTTCAAATCAAGCTGCTCACCCACCAAACGACATGACTGCACTCGAGTGGCAGCAGTATTGCTTAAATGATGCAAAAATTTTATCTAAACAGCATCGTTTTAGTTTTCATGACACACCGGAACAACCGCATGCTGAAGCACTACAGCAAGCAGAAACAATTTTGCGCCATACACCATTACGTGGCCAAGATTTCCTATATTTGATGGAAGATGTGTTCCATATGCTTTGGCAAAAGCAATATGGCAAATTGCGTACCTTACATGCGATGGCCAGTCGTCATCATCAAGTGCAAGATTTTCCAGAACGCGTTTTTAACCAAACGCCGGTATTAAGTGCTTATTTTGAATTTGCTGATCGTAAGTACCAAGCTGTAGATGATTTACTTCGTTTAGCGCGCCGTTTACAACAACAAAAACTGTTAACTGATAATCCTATTTTTTTAATTAATCATATTGAATGGCGTGAGCATTTAATTAGTGATGCCGAAGAGCTCAATGAGATTCAAGCGCTTGATCCTGAATTAGATTTGTATATTGCTTTAGAAGATCCAATTTCTTGGCTTTTATTGGCTTATATTAAAGAAGAACTGGCGGATTATTATAATATTCAACTCAATATTTATCCGCTGAGTTATCAAGGCCGTGATCAATTTGATTGGGGTTTGGCCACCCGCTTATCTAAACGTAGTGAAGTGAAATTTACCCCGTTTTGTCGTCCGACCGAGGCTGCAACACTGGCCATGGCAGCATTATTTTATAGTGTACCTGCCGAGCAGCAACTTGAAGCGATGTATGAAATTTTGCGTCAAGTATGGACCAAAGCTAAAGATCTCTCCTTTAAAAGCCATTTCGACCAACTGCGCCGTGATTTAAATATTAGCCAGTTAACAGAGCAAGATATTGGTTTACGTTTACAGCAAAATGATATGTACTGTGAAATGAAGTCACAGCCGAGTTTGCCTGTCTTAGAACTGCGTATTGCAGGGCAAAGCTATGTTTTTAATAGCTTATATCGGGTGTGGATGATTGAAAGTATTTTCAGTAATGTGTTAGAAGAATTATATAAAAGTGAAAATGAAAGTGAAAATGAACAAAGAAAAACCTGAAACACTCGAGCAAGCCCGCGCTAAAATTGATGCGATTGATACAGCATTAATTGAGCTTTTAGCAACTCGTCAATTTTATGTGGATCAAGCATTAAAATTTAAACGTAGTGGTTATGAAATACAATCACCAGAACGTACCGAACAGGTAATTAGCAAAGTACGTGCCGAAGCAGAAGCACATGCTTTAGATCCAGATTTGGTCGAGCGGATTTATCACGAAGTCACAGAGCATATTATTCGCCGTGAACTTAAGGAAATCCGCCCTTAAGCTGACTAACGCTGCACTCACAACAGTGCTGCTAGTGCTGCCTGATAATCGGTAGCGCTATAAGTGGCTAATGCTTGAATGTGTGCCCAATCTTGTGCTGAATACTGATCATAAATCGCCAAGACTTGTATACCTGCAGCTAAAGCCGCTTGGACGCCAATCAGAGAATCTTCAACCACTAAGCATTCTGTTGCAGCAAGATCAAAATGCTGGAGTGCTTTTAAATACACTTCTGGATCCGGCTTGATTTTAGTCACATCCTCACGGGTTAAGATAAAGGAAAAATCGTCATTAAAGTTAATCTTTTGATTGATTTTATAATTGTTTTGGCAATAACGTTGAATATTATTAAGGCTGGTCGTGGTCGCCAATACCAGCTCTAAACCGCGCTGTTGTAACTGTTGTATAAACACGTCAGCATCTGGTTTAGGGGCGACCACATGATCTAAAAAATGATGTGAAATTTGATAGCGTAAATCTTTAATGGCGCGCGGAGTGAACTTGAACTTATATTGTTGCTGTAACATGCCACAGTAGTCTAAATAAGGATCAGGTCGCTCACAAAAGCGTTGTAAGGCTTGATCGCGCTCAGCTTGAATCTGATTTAAATCAATAGACTGACCACTAAGTTGCTGAATTAGAGCTGCATCGATTTGATTCCAAATACCCACTGAATCGAGCAAAGTTCCATCTAAATCAAAGCAGACCAGTTTTTTGTTATTAAGCATAGATGTTTCCTCTTGGCCTCAACTTTTGCCTAAGGCATGTTCGTAAAAACCGCATTGGTGTTTAGCCTAGAGCCGTTATAGCATAAGCAAAAATATAAGCTAGAGTAGCGCTATGGATCTGTTGTGGTATGTGATGATTGTATTTGCCATCGCAGGTATGATTAAAGGCACCATAGGCTTAGGTTTACCTGCGGTCTCTATGGGCTTAATGAGCTTGGTGATGGCACCTGTACAAGCGGCGGCATTATTAATTATTCCTTCCATGATCACTAATATTTGGCAATTATTTGCCGAAGGTGAGGTGTGGCGTCTTATTAAACGCTTTTGGACCTTGTTACTGGGCATTGTTGTAGGGTCTATATGGAGTATTTTTCCCACTTTGGCACAGAGTGAGTTTCAAGCTGAAGCCTTACTTGGTGTTATGTTGGCAATTTATGGCATATATGGGTTATGTGCGCAGCAGATGCCAAACTTATCCACACGGGAGAAATACTTATCCCCAATTGTGGGGTATTTGGGTGGAGCTTTAACTGTAGCAACAGGTGTGGTGGTGATTCCTGTCGTGCCATATTTACAAGCACTTCATTTAAAGCGTGATGATTTGGTACAAGCTTTAGGTTTAGCTTTTACCACCTCAACCTTATGTTTAGCTGGGTTTTTAGCGATGAATAGCCAAACTATAGGTGATTTCAATTATAGCTGGTCATTTTTGGCTTTAGTACCAGCTTTAGTGGGCATGTGGTTGGGGAAAAAGATTCGTTCGGCGATTTCTGAGCAGCGTTTCCGGCAAGTATTTTTTGCGGTTTAATTGTGTTTGGCAGTTATATGGCGCTACATTAAAACTGCTTGGCCTGTTGTAATAAAAATTCACTGAGAAGCTGATAGTCTGGCGTGAGCTGCTGAAAGTCTTTAGTAACTAACAACAACTGACGATTGGCCCAAGCCCCTCTTAAGGCCACACAATGCAAATCATATAGACGTTGCAAACGCCGTGCAGCACGTTTGGGCATAATTGCCACGCCTACATTTTGACTGACCACTTGAGCAATCGCAGCAAAGTTGGGTAAACGTAAGCGATAGAGAATAGGGCTATTGAGTTGTTTGGCCTGCGCTTCAATAGATTGTTGCAGGGACTGATAGGCCATTAATCCAATAAAGGGCTGGCTTAGAATTTGGCTCAGTTCTGTATGTTGCACACCATTGAGTGGGTGCTGCTTTGAACAAATAAGTACCAAAGGGTCGCTAGCAAAGGCATGGCTGTGTAAATTTTGATGCTGGAAAAAATTAGAAATAATACCCAAATCAGCCTGACCATGTTCAAGCGCAGTGACAATTTCAGCGCTTTCTGCTTCATGCAACTCAATATGCAGATGTGGGTATTGCTGTAAAAATTGTGGTAATACCATAGGCAAATATTCACTTTGTGCTGAAGAATTACACCATAGGTTGAGCTGTACATTGGGCTGTTTGACAAAATTTTGCATGGCGCGGTGCAACAGATCGACCTGTTGCAGGATCACTTGGCTATGCTGACTTAAGGTTTGGGCAGCTAAAGTAGGTTCTAAACCATGAGGATGCCGAATAAATAAATGGCTTTGAAAATGCTGTTCTAGTTTTTTTAAACGCTCACTCGCTGCTTGTAAAGAAATATGGCTGAGTTTAGCTGCTTCGGTGAGGCTACCGGTTTGTATAATATTTTGTACCAGTTGTAAGCTAAATAAATCTAGACGCATGGCTTTAGCCTGAGAGTTTTTGCTTTATGCTAAAGGAGTTTGGCAAAAAAAAGCAGCCCTTGGGCTGCTAAAATTTTGCAAAAGCTTTACTTTTTATCTGCCAAACTAAATAACCAATTTAGTAATACAGCAGCTAAAGTTGCAGTACCAATCCCGCCTAGGTTGAAATCGCCAAATTGCAGGGCAAAGTCACCTGTACCTAAAATAATCGCAACAGCAGCAACCATAAGGTTTTTGTTGGTTGAAAAATCAACACGATGTTCAATCCAAATTTTAGCACCCGCTAAGGTAATTAAACCAAACACCACAATTGAAGCACCGGTTAAAATTGCGGTAGGAATGGTTTGAATAATCGCACCAAATTTTGGTGATAAACCTAGAAAAATAGCAAATACACCGGCAATCGCAAAAATAATGGTTGAGTAAACGCGTGTAACTGCCATCACACCAATATTTTCACCATAGGTGGTCATCCCTGGTGCCCCAACGCTACCTGCTAGTGACGTAGCTACACCATCAGCCACAAAAGCTTTACCAATATGTGGATCTAGGTTTTCGCCGGTCATGGCGCTTACAGCTTTAATATGACCTAAATTTTCTGCCACCAAGATTAAAGCCACGGGTGCAATAATTAAAATCGCATTGAGGCTAAATTCAGGTGAGTGGAAGGTTGGTACACCAAACCATGCTGCTTGTTGTACAGGGAGAAAATTAATTGGCGTGCCATAACCCATAACATTGGTGGTAATAAAATACACCACATAAGAGAGGCTTAAGCCAACAAGTAACAACAAACGTTGCAACATTCCTTTAGTGAATACCGCAATGATGCCCATACAAAGAATGGTCACCAAAGACATCCACATATTAAATTGATCACCAGCGACATTTTTGACCGTTGCAGGCGCTAAATGTAAGCCAATAATCATCACCACCGAACCTGTGACGACAGGTGGCATTAATTTTTCAATCCATCGAGTACCGGTTGCCATGACTAAAAAGCCACACAACATATAAAGGATACCGCAGGTAATAATACCGCCCGCAGCCAGACCAATATTGCTATTTATTCCCCCAGCACCTGAGAAACCCGTTGCAGCAATCACCACGCCAATAAATGCAAAGCTTGAGCCAAGATAGCTTGGGATACGACCACCGGTCAGGCAAAAAAACAGTAAGGTACAAATACCTGACATTAAAATTGCAAGATTTGGATCAAAGCCCATCAGTAGTGGCGCAAGTACAGTGGCGCCAAACATAGCAAAAGCATGCTGCACGCCAAGCATGATACTTTGTGCAGGAGGGAGATATTCTGTAGTACCAACTGGGCGTGCATCGATATCATCCGTAAACGGACGCCATTTAGGGAACCAATTGGTCATAAAATGTACACTCAATAGATAAATTGGACACATCATACGCTTATTTTCATAACTTTCTAGAGCTATGAGTAAAACTAATACTATGACTTTTATTGTATTTTTACCGCTCGGTAAAAGTATGAAAATTAAAAATACCCCAAAATCAGTACATTAATTTAGTTTTGCTATATCAGTCATACTTATAATCTTCTTTAATCATTCCTATAAAAAAAAAGATGGGTTTGTTGCTTTATTAAGCAAAAAAAAGCACATCTTTCAGATGTGCTTAAAAGAGCTAAACTAATCTTATTAACCGGTGTTGCGTAAACCGGCTGCAATACCTGCAATACTGACCATTAAAGCATGATCCACTGGGGTATGTTCAGCTTGGTTTTTGGCTAAATAATCACGGCGACGCTTCATGAGTTCTGCTTGCAATAAATGCAGTGGCAAGATGTAAGGCTTACGCACTTTCATAGATTGATCTAGTACATCATTGCTGCTTAACAGTTTAGATTCACCTTTAAGACTCAGTAAGCTTTCTACAGCATCACGTAAGCGTTGACGTAACTCTTCACCTAAAACTTTGAGGTGTTCATCCTCAGTTAAGTGCGATTCATAATACAGGGCAATATTGCCATCAGCCTTGGATAACACCATTTCCAACATATCAATTAAAGTTTGGAAATATGGCCATTGTTCTAGCATTTCATCAAGCAGGGCTTTTTGACCTTGTTCGGTGACTTGGTTGATGGCTGCACCAGTACCAAGCCATGCGGGTAACATTAAACGGATTTGCGTCCAAGCAAATACCCAAGGAATGGCGCGTAAAGATTCAATACCACCACTGACTTTACGTTTAGCTGGACGTGAACCAAGCGGCAGCATTTGCAGTTCAAGTTCTGGCGTCACGGTGCGTAGATATTTGACGAAATGCGGATTGTCTCGTACCGTTTGACGATATACCTGTACCGATAAATCGGTCATTTTATGCATTAGCTCACGCCATTCAGCTTTAGGTACAGGTGGTGGCAACAGGGTCGCTTCTAAAGTTGCCGCGGTATAAACCTCAAGGTTTTGCAGGGCAATGCCTTCTAAGCCAAACTTAAAGCGAATCATCTCGCCTTGTTCGGTGACACGAATAGCACCTGAAATAGAACCCGGTGGTTGTGAGAATAAAGCTTGCTGGGTCGGTGCACCGCCACGACTAATGGAACCACCGCGACCGTGGAACAAGGTGAGCTGTACGCCGTGACTTTGCGCCACTGCAGTCAGTTCTTCTTGCGCACGGTACTGTGCCCAGTTGGCAGACATAAAGCCAGCATCTTTAGCTGAATCTGAGTAGCCAATCATCACTTCATGTTTGGCCTGAATATGCTGTTTATACCAGTGCATATTAAATAAGGTATTCATGGTGCTGGCTGCACCATCTAGATCTTTTAAGGTTTCAAACAGCGGAACGACACGTAGTGCTTTTTGAATTCCTGCCTCTTTTTGCAATAACAACACCGCTAAAACATCACTTGGATATTCGGCCATAGAAATAATATACGCGCCTAAAGACTCGCTTGGCTGCTCAGCCAATGTACGCATGGTGGCAAATACTTCTTGTACATCAGGATGCTCAATTAAGCTTTGTGTTGGCTCATTTAAATGTTTAGGCAGCAATGGACGTTTACTTTGTAATTCTTGTAATAAGAAGTTTTGACGCGCTTGCTCCGTCCAAGTTTCAAAATTTCCTAAGCCTAAATACTCAGTAATGGCAGAAATCGCCTGACGATGACGACCAGATTCTTGGCGAATATCGAGTTTAAGTAATTCAATACCAAAGCAATTAACGCGGTGGATAAAATCTAACAATTGCGCATTGGCGATCTCTGCCAAATTACACTGCATAAGTGAGCGATGACAGAGCAGTAAAGGCGCGAGAATCTCGTCTTTACTGGTAATTACACGTGGATCATCCACCACCTCATTGCCTTGTAATTTTTGTGCTAACCAGTTGCGTGTGGCTTTTAAACGATCACGAAGATCACGTAAAGCTTCACGATACGGTTCTGGATGGGCATGTCCTAAAGATTGGCGTAGCTCTTCGCTTGATTCTTGTAAAGATAGCTCCCAACGTAGTGCTTCAATATCGCGTAAATATAAATCTGCGGCTTTCCAACGCGATAACCAGAGCACTTCTTGAGTAATCTTATGCGTGACATTGGGGTTGCCATCACGGTCACCGCCCATCCAAGAGGCAAAACGCACCGGCGCTACATTCAGTGGTAAGGTTTGGCCACAATGCTCAAGCACCATTTGATCGAGTTCACGAATAAATTTAGGTACTGCATTCCAAAGCGTTTGTTCAATGGTGGTAAATCCCCATTTAGCCTCATCCACAGGTGTTGGACGATGTTGACGGATTTCATCAGTTTGCCAAGCAGAACAGACCAATTGCTTAAGTTCGGTGAGGGTCGCTTCACGTTCACGCGGGGTGAGTTTTTGTTGGTCAAACTTAGTCAGGCAATCATTAATGCCATCATATTTTTGAATTAAGGTACGGCGGCTGACTTCGGTTGGATGCGCGGTCAGTACCAATTCAATATTTAACTCACAGATTTGTTTAAATAAAGTGTCGCTTGAAATTTGCTTTTCTTTAAATTTAGCAAATAAATGGTCGAGTGGATTTGGTGAGGGTGCATCGACATCAAATTCGCTTTGACGACGGCTGCGTACCACATGATATTGCTCAGCAATATTGGCAAAGTTTAAGAAATGGGTAAAAGCACGCGTGAGCGGTAAAATCTCATGGTCTTCTAAACTAGATAATAGTTGTTCGAGTTGTTTTTCTGCTTCAACTTGACCATCTCGTGCCCCTTTAGATAGTGCACGAATCTGCTCAACCTGATTAAACAAATCTTGCCCTGCATGTTCTTTTAAAGTTTCACCTAGCAAATTCCCAAGTAGGCGTACATCTTCGCGCAGAGGAGCTGCAATTTGTTGAACCATGGTGGTGTTCTCCCTTTCTTATTGTCATGACTATAACTTTATTCGGTTGTCGAAAAAGCCTTGCCCCTACAAAAGTCGATAAAGCTTTGTTTATTTCTTCAACATTTTGTAGGCTAAAATACCTTTTGAGTATTACCCTTGTGCATATATGCCCCATGTTGGGTATATATCAGGCAATATATAGCACAGCTAGAAAAATAAATGGGTCTGACCACTCACATTGCTCTATAATTTAACGCAGATTCAATGGATATGAACGTTAAATTGACACGCTGATTTTGTTGCGATTTTTATGAATAATCAGGTGCGAAATGAGGAAAATTTCAATATAGTAGCCGCTGATTCTTGCAACTCATCCGCCCATCGGCAAATAGGCGACATCGATAACAACAAGATGCCGTTTTCTGAGGTTCATCTAAATGGCTCAAGACGATTTAACAAAGCAACGTCGTATGATTGCGATGGCTTATGTACTCATGTTTTTAGCATTATTTAGCGTTATTACAGGCTTGGTAGCTTATTATTTAGCGCGTAATGTCACTCAAGCAGCAAGTACCGAAGTATGGCTCAATGCGCAAGCCCTTTGGGTAATGCGTAGTACCTTGCTGTATTTAATTTTGGCAGTATTCGCCTCTCTTTGGTTTATTCCTTTAAACTTCTTTTATTGGGATAGCTATCTTTGGGTCACTGCTTGTACCGTGATTGGTGTAGTGTTTGCCTTGATTGCATTTTTATATTTGCTGAATGCTTGGCTCAAAGGCATTGCACGTTTTATGAAAAATAAGCCCGTTTTTTGATCGGTTTAAATTTTTTGTACTGCAGCCCTTGTAAAAGACAAGCTCTACCCCAATTTCAGACCACAGTTCAGTATTTTAATTATTCCGTGAGGAGCATCGCCTGCCATGGCTAAACGTGATTATTATGAGGTTTTAGGTGTTGCTAAAACCGCTAGTGATGATGAAATTAAAAAAGCCTACCGTAAGTTGGCGATGAAGTATCACCCTGACCGTAATCCGGACAATCCAGAAGCCGAAGAGAAGTTTAAAGAAGCTTCTGAAGCTTATGAAGTTTTGTCAGATACCGAAAAACGCAGCATGTACGACCGTATGGGCCATCAAGCATTTGAAGGCGGTATGGGTGGTGGCGGCGGCTTCGGTGGTGGCTTTAGCGCCGAAGACATCTTTAGTCAATTTGGTGACATCTTTGGTGGTGCATTTGGGGGCGGTGGCCGTCAACAGCAGCGTCAACGCCGTGGCTCAGACTTACGCTATGTCATGGAGTTAACTCTTGAAGAAGCTGTAAAAGGTGTGAAAAAAACCATTACCTTTACAGCGCCGGCACCATGTGAGCCATGTGGTGGTAAAGGTTCACAATCTCCAAATGATGTTGAGACATGTAAGACTTGTCATGGTTCAGGTCAAGTGCGTATGCAGCAAGGTTTCTTTGCGGTACAGCAAACCTGTAGCACCTGTCGTGGCCAAGGTAAAATCATTAAGAACCCATGTAAATCATGTCATGGTTCAGGTGTCGCCGATCGTCAGCAAACTTTAGAAGTAACGATTCCAGCCGGTGTAGATAACGGTGATCGCGTACGCTTAAGTGGTAAAGGCGAAGCGATTCGTGATGGTCAATCAGGTGATTTATACGTAGAAGTTCAAGTGCGTGAGCATGAAATCTTCCAACGTGATGGCGCTGATCTTTACATGGATGTACCCGTTTCAATTGCAGATGCTGCATTAGGTAAAGAGATTGAAATTCCAACTCTTGAGGGTCGCGTAAGCTTAAAGGTTCCTGAGGGTACGCAAACCGGCAAGTTGTTCCGCTTACGTGGTAAGGGGGTAAAACCAGTGCGTCACAACATGCAAGGTGATTTGCTGTGCCGTATCGTGGTCGAAACGCCAGTGAACTTAACCTCACGTCAACGTGATTTACTCAAAGAGTTGCAAGCAACCTTTGAAGGCGAAGAAGGTAGTAAATCATCACCAAAGAAAAAATCATTCTTTGATCGATTATTTGATTAAAAATTCTTAAAAAAAGGCATCTACGGATGCCTTTTTTTATGGCAAAAATAGCCTAATTTTTGTGAGTTTTGGGCAAGAGTTTTGCTATAGTAAAGCGCATTAAAACGCAACATTAGGAAAATGTGATGTCAGCAACTCCACGTATTGGGATCTTGGGTGCCGGCGGTCGTATGGGCCGTATTTTAATTCAAGCTGTGCAAGAAGCAGGCTACCAATTGGCTGCGGCGGTTGAACGTCCTGAAAGTAGTTTACTCGGTGCAGATGCAGGTGAGCTTGCCGGTGTGGGTACTTTAGGGGTGAAAGTTGTTGGCAATTTAGCTGATGTAGTTCAGGATTGTGATGTGGTGATTGACTTTACTGCACCTGCTGCCACGGTAAATCATCTTAAAATTTGCCGTGAACATGGTGTTGCAATCGTCATTGGCACGACAGGTATGAACGATGAGCAAAAAGCGTATTTAGATGAATCCGCAAGCCAAACCCCAGTGGTTTATGCAGCTAATTACTCAGTTGGCGTTAACGTATCAATTAAACTGTTAGAGCTGGCATCTAAAGTCTTTGGCGATACAGTAGATATTGAAGTGATTGAAGCCCATCACCGCCATAAAGTGGATGCACCATCGGGGACAGCACTGATGATGGGTGAAGCGATTGCTGATGCTTTAGGTCGTGATTTAAAGCAAGATGCGGTTTATCATCGTGAAGGGCATACTGGTCCACGTGAACGTCAAAGCATTGGTTTCCAAACCATTCGTGGTGGTGATATTGTTGGTGAGCATACTGCCATGTTTATTGGTGAAGGTGAGCGTGTAGAAATCACCCATAAAGCGACGAATCGTATGAACTTTGCTGCAGGTGCAGTACGTGCAGCGGCTTGGGTGGTCGGTCGTGATGCTAAAAAATACGATATGAAAGATGTATTAGGTTTTAACGAGATTAAAATCTAAAAGATTAAATTAAAAAAACCCGCAAGCTGCGGGTTTTTTTATGCCTCAAGATTAATCAGCATCTGTTTTAGATTTATAACTATAGGCATAGTTATAGCCATAACTTGCGCCCACTTCACGTTGTACATCATTTAAGAGAATACCGTTGACTTTCACGCCCATTTGTTCAAAGCGATTGACAGTTAACTCAAGCTCTTTCATTTGTGTCTTCGCATAGCGTGCAATGACCAAATTGACACCCGTATATTGTGAAATAATCAAGCTATCTGTCACTGCAAGTACAGGCGGTGTATCAATAATGACGTGATCATACTGTGACGAAAGCTCTTCCATCAAGCGCACAAATTGCTCTGAACCTAATAATTCAGAAGGATTAGTTGGGCTCTTGCCACGTGCCATGAAATCAAGATTCACAACTTCTGATTTTTGAATCAATTTTTCAGTTGCTAGCTCTTGTCCATTTAAGTAGCTTGATAGGCCAAGATTGTTATTTGAGTCTTTAAAGTATTGGTGTAAATAACCACGGCGCATATCGCCATCAATTAATAATACACATTTACCACTTTGTGCCAAAATCGTGGCTAAGTTAACCGAAATAAACGATTTACCCACTTCAGGTGCCGGACCTGAGATCATAATAATATTATTTTTGGCATTGCCTAGCGCAAAGTGAATCGCGGTACGCATACTGCGTAAGCTTTCAACGGCTAAGTCATCACTATTTTTAATGGCTAAAATAGGTAAGAACTTCTTCTTCTTGAGTAATTTAAAGTGACCTTCTTGGATACTAGAACGCGGTACTGTTGCATAAACAGGTAAATCCAACTCAGTTTCAATTTGACCTGAGTTTTTAACACCAGAACGTAACATATTGCGTAATAGCGCGAGTAAAGTCCCTAAGAAACCACCTAAGAATAAGCTTAAAATTAAGATTTGCAGTTTCTTTGGTGCAATTGGCTTAATCGGTGCGACTGCTTGGTCAATAATGCGCACATTACCAATCTCGCCCGCCTTTGCAATCCGTAATTGTTGGTATGAGTTTAATAGACCTGTATACAGTTGTTGGCTCACTTCAACTTCGCGATATAACTGTAAATAACGACGTTGTAAATCTGGCAGTTGTTTAAGCGTTGCTTCTAAATCACTGATGCGTTGCGTTACAACACCGAGCTGTGCATTAATTTCTTGCATAGCTGGATGTTCATTGGTGTATTTAGCAGATAGCTCAGCTTGACGTTGTTGCAGCTGTGCTTTTTGTTGCTCTAAAGTTATACTTTGACTTAAATACAGCTCAGATTCTTTGGTGACATCTACTGTATTTGATTGCTCACGGAAGGTGTTGAATTCACGTTCTGCTGAATCTAATTTTTCTTTTAGCTCTGGCAGCTGTTCATCTAAGAAACTTAAAGTTTGCGCAGTTTCCGCCGAACGGCGTTCAATATTTTGTTTGCTGTAGGCTGCTAAAATCTCGTTTAAAATACGCGTGATTTGTGCCTTATCTTGACCTTGATAATTTAGGCCTAAAATACCGGTAAGTTTGCCTTTTTCAGCCACAGAATAATTAGCTGTTAAGCGATCCATAGCAGCAGGTAAAGACAATTTTCTAATCTGATAACTATCATTAATTTGATCTTGGCTATAAATGGCAATATTCCATAAACCATATTCAGAGCTAATTTGATTATTTTGATTCAGCTTACCGTTAATTAAGATCTGCTGAGTGGTACTATCACTTAAACTAAAATTTTGACCATCAATATTTAAAATTAAGCTCTGGTCGACAAAATGTGCTGGAACCTTAAATTCACGCACATTAAAGCTTTTCTCATTATCACGAAAGATGACCGCATCTTTATGATGTTCGGTTTTATACAGATGTTCTCTAGTTAAACGATCAATAAAGCCATTTTGTAAACCTTGGATATTTAAATCAAGATTTAATTCTTGAATCACAGACCCCAATACTAAACGCGATTTTAAGATTTCGATTTCAGCTTGTGCTGGCTGCTTTTGATCGACCATATCGGACAGATCACCCAATAAAGCCGCTGAAGCCCCTTTACTTTCTTCAACTTGAACTAAGGCATTGACCGCGTAAGTATCAGGTGTAGTACGTAAATATAGTAGGGCACATACTAAACTTAAGATCGTGCATAGGGCGATTAATTTCCACTGGGCTATTAAAGAAAAGAATAGCTCTTTTAAATCAATCGTATCTTCCGTTTTGTCGCTTTGGCTCATAATCGTAAATTATCAAAAGTTAAATATAGTTTTTCCAATCAGCAATACAACGTTGTATTAGCTGACAGGTTTGATCAAACATGGCTTGGTCATGTTGATATGGATCGGCAACATCACATTGTTGCCAGTGCCCCAAACGAAAGGTTTTGCCCTTAGCAAAAGGCCACGTATGCTCAATATGTTTTTGTTGATTTTGACTCATCACTAAAACAAGATCGGCTTGTTTAAGCATGTCACCAGTTAATTTTTTGGCAATATGGCCTTGCATATCAATATTTAAGCGTTGCATACACAGCAAAGCTTTGTCATCGGCAGGGTGACCGCTTAAACCTTGAATACCCGCAGAATGAATCTGGAGTGTTGGAAACTCTTGTTTGAGTAAATATTCAGCCATGGGGCTACGACAGATATTACCTACGCAAACCACTAAAATATGTTGAAAGTTCATTACTGGCCTAAACGATCAAGATTATATAAGGCGTTTGAGAATGGAATAATTTGGTTCACAACACGCTGCCAACGTGCTAAACCTGATACATCAATATAGACAATATCATTGGCACGCATTTTAAACTGATTGGCCAAACCAAAATCACCAATGCTTGTTAAATCAATATGATAAACCTCGGTACTGCCATCACTTGGATGGCTACGCACCACATAGATCTTACTACGACTGCCAGACAGTGGATTCAACCCTTGGCTTTCACCTAACACGTCACCTAAGCTCATGCCTTGATCACGCATGGCGAGAGACTGATTTTTACCGGCCTCACCCATGATATAAACTTTTTGGTTTTCGCGTGAATTAACATACAAGGTGTCATTAGGTTGAATCAGCAGTTTATGCAAAGATAAACCAGCGCGTTCTAGCTCAATACTATTTAAGTGATAACTTTGACCCTGACGGACTAAGGTAATTGAAGTGTTATCTCCAAGCTGAGTATTTACACCACCCGCTAAACCTAATGCAGTATAAACGCTGGTCGGTTGGTCATTTAAATAAAACTGACCGCCTTTCATGACGTTACCTTGTACAGAGTAACGTTGTCCTTCATAAGAGAGGACACGTGCAATGACATCAGGGGTTTTTAAATAACGGGCTAATTGACTGCGTAATTCTTGGTTAACCTGCTGAATACTTTTGCCCGCAGCTTTATAGCGTCCAATAATTGGAAATTGAATATAACCTTGTGAATCAATTTGGTAACCATTTGCTTGTACAGATTGATCTGAAGAGACCGATGTCACAGGCGGGGTAATTTCGGGGTAAGCCCATAAGTAAATTGATAGGATATCACCGCTACTCAGGCGATAATTTTTATGAGTATGATTAAATAAATGTGCGTAATCTTGGCGAATATTGATTTGCGCAGGCTGCACTGCAGTTAATGATTCAGGGGTGATTTTGACTACATTTACTTGAGAACCAAGTTCAGTTTGGTATACACCTTCCTTTGGTAAATCATACGTTTGCAGACCGGAGGTAACTGCGCAACCCGTTACGGCTACACCGAAAGTGAGTAGAAATAAAGATTGGTAAAGTTTCACCCGAAGTCCTATATAAATCATTAATTTTGTAGATTTTTAGCGCAAAATTTTACTTAAAAGAAGCATCTTGCTTGAGCTGTAATCATATAGAGTCTTGACGTAAGATCAAGTCTTGTTAATAAATAATCGAGCTAAGTTGTTTAGAGATATAAAACGTAACAAAATGTTCCATAAATCTTACCTAAATCGATCAAAAATGTCTTTGTATATGCTGCATATATAAAATAAGTTTTAATGTTTTATTAATTTGCATAGCATTTATTATAAGTGAACTTAATCCAAATGAAAATTATCTATTTTATTTAAAAGGCATAAAAAATTAATTTAATTTCTGCTATATTATGTCCGGCTTTAGCTGCTTGACTCTTTATATAAATAAAAGGCTGTAGAATGTTACAACTGTCGGAAATTAAAATTGCCATTATTGGTTTAGGTTATGTGGGCTTACCTTTAGCTGTAGAATTTGGTAAAAAAGTACCCGTTGTTGGTTTTGATATTCATCAAAAGCGTATTGATGAACTTAAAAGTGGTCAAGATCATACCTTAGAAGTATCACCAGAAGAATTAGCACAATCTACTCATTTAAGCTATACAGCGACTTTAGAAGATCTAAAAGATTGTAACTTTTTTATTGTAACTGTACCCACCCCGATTGATGAATTTAAACAACCAGATTTAACCCCGTTAGTCAAAGCATCACAAAGTATTGGTCAAGTACTGAAAAAAGGCGATATTGTTGTTTATGAATCAACAGTATACCCAGGTGCAACGGAAGAGAGTTGTATTCCTGTATTAGAACAAGTATCAGGTCTAAAATTTAATCAAGATTTCTTTGCCGGTTATAGTCCTGAGCGGATTAACCCAGGTGATAAATTACACCGTGTGACCAATATCTTAAAAATTACCTCGGGTTCTACGCCTGAAGTTGCTGACTTTGTGGATCAAGTTTATAACTTGATTATTGAGGCGGGCACGCATAAAGCGGCAAGTATTAAGGTAGCTGAAGCCGCTAAAGTGATTGAAAACACCCAGCGTGATGTGAATATTGCTTTGATCAATGAATTGGCTGTGATCTTTAATAAAATGGGCATTGATACTGAAGCAGTATTAAAAGCAGCTGGTACCAAGTGGAATTTCTTACCCTTCCGTCCAGGTTTGGTGGGTGGTCACTGTATTGGTGTTGACCCGTATTATTTAACCCATAAAGCACAAGCGATTGGTTATCATCCTGAGATTATTTTAGCAGGGCGCCGTTTAAATGATGCCATGGGTGCTTATGTGGTGACTCAACTTGTTAAAGGTATGATTAAGAAAAAAATTCAAGTTGAAGGTGCTAAAGTTTTAGTGCTTGGTTTGAGTTTTAAAGAAAACTGCCCAGATATTCGTAATACTAAAATTATTGATATTGTGCATGAGCTACAAGAATATCATATTCAAGCAGATGTTTATGATCCGTGGGTGGATGTTGCTGAAGCACAGCATGAATATGGCATTACCCCAGTACAAAGCTTAGAACAAGGTCAATATGACGCGGTAATTTTAGCGGTAGCACATGATCAATTTAAAGTGATGGGTAGCGACGCAATTCGTGCTTTAGGTAAAGCTGAGCATATTTTATATGACTTAAAATATGTGCTTGATCAAGCTGAATCTGACCTTCGTTTATAATTTTTAAGGAATACTAAGAATGAGCCAATATCAAACTATATGTGAGCAATTAAAGCAAGATCCTAAAACTTGGTTAGTGACAGGGGTGGCTGGTTTTATTGGCTCTAATCTTTTAGAAACCTTATTAAAATTGAATCAAACAGTTGTGGGTTTAGATAACTTTGCCACGGGGCATCAGCATAATTTAGATGAAGTACAGTCTTTAGTAAGACCAGAACAATGGACTAAATTTAGTTTTATTGAAGGTGATATTCGTGAGTTTACTGACTGTCAAAAAGCATGTACTGGGGTTGATTATGTACTACACCAAGCAGCTTTAGGTTCTGTACCTCGCTCAATTGCTGACCCGATTACCACCAATGAAACCAATATTAGTGGTTTTTTAAATATGCTGACTGCTGCGCGTGATGCAAACGTTGCAAGTTTTACTTATGCAGCAAGTAGTTCGACTTATGGTGATCATCCTGCATTACCCAAGGTAGAAGAGAATATTGGTAATCCTTTATCGCCTTATGCGGTAACTAAATATGTCAATGAACTATATGCTGATGTATTTGCGCGTAGTTACGGCTTTAAAGCGATTGGTTTACGTTATTTTAATGTATTTGGTCAGCGCCAAGATCCAAATGGTGCTTATGCTGCGGTGATTCCAAAATGGACGGCTGCGATGATTGCGGGCGATGATGTATTTATTAATGGCGATGGCGAGACCAGTCGTGATTTTTGTTTTATTGACAATACTGTACAAGCCAATATTTTAGCTGCAACGACAGAAAATGATGCTGCTAAAAATCAGGTTTATAATGTTGCAGTAGGTGACCGTACCACTTTAAATGAATTATTTAATACTATTAAAGTTGCATTAAATGAAAATGGTGTGACATATACGAAAGAGCCAGTTTATCTTGACTTCCGTGTTGGTGATGTACGTCACTCACAAGCCAGTGTAGAAAAAATTAGCATTTTTCTAAAATATATACCTACTCATGAGATTAGAAAAGGTATCGATATTTCAATGAAATGGTATAAGCAAAATATAAAATAATGAAACAAAATATATTATTTGCCTTGCTTGCCAATCTAGTAAATGCTGGTTTTTCTTGGTTAATGCTGCTTTTTATTATTAGATTGGGTAGTAAGGAAGATATTGGTATATTCGGTTTAGCTCAGGCAATAGCTTTACCAATTCATATGTTTTTTACATTAAAGTTAAGAACAATACAGCTATCTGATATACATAATAAGTATAAAGAAGAGGATTATATTGGTTCTCGTTTATATTTAGCTTTGGGTAACTTAATATTTACTGTTCTAATAGCATTTGTTTTTTATTTTGATTATATAGATTATATAGCAGCAATATGTGCTTTAGCTTTAAGCTATTCTGCAGCTATTTTTAGGGAGCATTATATTTCTGTTTATCAAATTAATCAGCTAAACAAATATTTTTTTATTTCTAACCTGACTCAAGGTATTTTATCGTTTTTAGTTTTTGCTTTGTTATTTTATTTTTCCAAAAATATTATTTATTCAATTCTGTTTTATTCTTTATCTAAATTATTATTAATAGCGATTGATAGTTTGCTATATAAAAGAATATCAGATCAGAAGTCATTGAAACTAATATATAATTTTATTTCTAATAAAAACAATTTTTTTAGTCTTGTTAAAATAGGTATCCCTTTAGGTATAACTGCAGTAGTTTCAGCTTTCTTTACTTCGATCCCTAGATTTCAATTGGAGGAATTTCATGGTCTAGAGGCTTTGGGCGTTTTTACTACAATTATGTCTCTAATTGTCATTCTAAATTTGTTTATGAGCTCATTTATACAAGCTATTTTAACTAAAATGACTAAGTTATACTCTGATAACTTAAGTTTGTTCATAAAAAGCATTATAAAGCTAGTTTTTTTAATGACGGTTTTATTTTCTGTGTTTATTTTATTTGTATATAATTTTTCTTTTGAGATATTGAAAATTGCTTTTGGTGATGATTATATATCTTATCAATCAGAGTTTTTTTTAGCTATGATATCAGGTGTGGTTTTATGCTATTTTCATCTCACTAATTTTCTTTTAAATGTTCAAAAAACATATAAAGAGCAAATATATATTTATATTTTTTCCGCACTATCTTGTTTGGTTTCTTCGTACTATTTAATACCAATTTTGGGTATTAATGGAGCAATTTATTCTACTATTATTTGCTCTTTATTCGGAGTGTTAGGATCATTATTTACGTTTATATTTTTTTTGAATAATAAAAAAATATAGATTTAGTTTTATTGAAGATTCAAATTATGATTAGATTCGGATTTTATTTTTTCTCTACTGTTGTTGTGTTATTAGGTCTTTTAAAATCTAGTATGTGGTGGTTAATTATACTTCCACTGTGTTTTTTATTTTCTAGTATTTTATTTCCTAAAGTTTATTCTCTCTCAAAGCATAGAACTATTTATTTAATCTATTTAGTGATTGCATTTATAAGATACAGCTTTATACCATTTTTATTTATAATGTCAGATGGTGATTACCAAAACTATCTACTAAGAGATGTATCAGAAAGAATTTTAGAAGTAGCAAGTATCTTAATGATAATAGAATTACTATTTTGTATGTTCTTAATTCAGTTGTTTTCTAATGATAATTTGAAAATCAAAAAAAATAAAATATATAAGCTAACAAAAAATTATTTTCTAATATTTCTAATATTTCTAATATTTCTAATATTTCTAATATTTCCTGAATTAAAGTCAAGGTATAACTTTATATTTATTCCAGAGGAGCTTATTAAGCCCGAGTTAGATATTCTTGGAGCTGGATTTTTATCTATATTGGCAGACTATGTACTAATTTTACCTCCGCTTTTATTCTTCAATTATTTTTTAACTAATTACTATAAGGATAAGAGTTATAAGCATATTGTAATGCTGCTAGTTAGTTTTATTCCATTTTTACTATTTTTTAAAGGAATTAGTAGGTTTAGTGCTTTGTTACCAGCTATTGCTTGGTTAATAACATTCTCATTGGTACTACCAAAATATAAAAAGGTTGCAACATTAACAATTATGAGTTCAGTTTTTATTGTTATGCTCTCAGTAACCCTATTCAAACAATTTGGTTATCATTCAGCTAATACGTCAACAGATATAGATTTTAACTGGGGCGAAATGGCAATAACATTTAATGCATATTTCTCAGGTATATATAATGTTGCTTATGTGGTAGATATTGAGAATATATATAATATGAACTCAGGTTTTATTTTGTTTATAAATGATTTTTTGAAAAATATAGCAATGTTTAGTGTATTTTCTGATTCAAACTCTACAACAGGTTATTATTTTAATAATTATATATATAGTAAATCTGGACAAGCAGATCAAATTATTCCTATTGTGGGACAATCTTATTTGTATTTTGGGTATGGTGGGTTTGTAATAATGCCAGCCTTATGTGTTTTAGGGATGATTATATGTGAAAGAAAAATATATGATATAAGTAGTTTAAATTTTTTATTTCCAGTGGCATTATTAGCAGTTTATTTTTCATTATCTATGATGGTTAGTTTAAATAGCTTATATCCTGCTTTATTTAACTTTATTTTGCCATTACTTATTATATTAAAGGTTAACGAGTTTTTTTCAAAGGTTAAAGTTAAATGAAAGTATTCTTTTTCGACTTTACAATAAATTTTGGTGGTGCTCCGCAAGGTAGTTTATACCTAATGTCGCGGCTTAAAGAAGAAGGTGTTAATGTTGCTATTGTAGATGTGTATGGAAAGTCACAGCAATATAAAGATAGAGCATTATCTTATGACTTAGACTACTTTACTATACATCCCGATGCAAAAAATATCTCTATTGGACATAATAATAAGCCTTGGCTTAGAATTTTATCAATGCTTAAACAAAGTAAAGATTTTTTTAAAATTTTAGTAAACTTGTATAGTTTTATTAAAAAACATAAACCAGAATTTTTTATTGTTAACAATGAAAAATCATTATTCTTTCTAAAGTTGATTAAGCATATTTTTAATTTTAAAATAATTTTATATTTTAGAAGTGAAGGTTTGCCATCTCAATTAAAACCTAGATTTGTCAAATCATTAATCAATGATACAGATCACATTGTTGCACATTCTAAAAAAGCAATCGAAAACTTAAAAAATGCTAATGTTCCACACAGTAAACTTACTTTTATCCCTAACTGTATTGAAATTGATAGATTTGAGGTGCCAGAGCTAAGTAAAGACTTACCAAATAGAAATAATTTCAGGTTAATTTTAGCGGCTGCAAGACCTGTAAAAGAAAAGGGACATCATATTGCAATACAGGCTATTTATGAACTTAAGAAAAAAAATATACATGTAGACCTATTGATACCTGGTATTGTGCCTACAGGTGTTGATAATAGTTACTACGAGTACCTTCAAGATCTAATTAATAAATTTGATCTAAAAGAAAATATATATTTTATTGGTTGGCGTGAAAATCTAATAGCAGATATTGTACAATGTGATGCAGTAGTTTTACCAAGTCATACAGAGGGTTTTCCGCGTTCCGTCATTGAAGCGATGTTGCATAAAATACCTGTTATCGCAACTCCAGTAGGTGGAATTCCTGAAGCTATAGAACATTGTAAGACTGGTATGTTATTTGAAGTGGACAATACCAATCAACTTGTTGATAATCTTGAGTTAATTATTAGCAACAATGATCTAAGAGAAGATATTATTCATAATGCCTTTATATATAGTCATGATTATTTTCATCCACAGAATAATACCAAAGGTATAATTTCAGTATTAGAGAAAGTGTAGTTATCTATGTCATCACCATTAGTTTCCATCATGATGCCTGCATATAATGCAGAGAAAACCATTCTAAAAGCTTTAAAGTCTTTACAATATCAAACTTATGAGAATTGGGAGTGTATTGTTGTTGATGATGGATCTTTAGATAATACTGCTAAAATTGTTCTTTCATTAAATGATCAGCGTATCAAACTTATTTCCCTAGAAAAAAATATGGGTCGTGGGTACGCTAGACAAGTAGCTTTGGACAATAGTTCTGGGTCTTATATAGCGATGCTCGATGCGGATGACTGGTATTATTCGACGAAGTTACAAGATCAAATTGAAGTATTCAATCAATATCCTGAAGTTGCTGTTGTATCTTGTGGTATGGCAGTTACTGACGTAGAAGGTAATATCGTTGGTGTACGCAGTTTAGGTAATGGTGCTATTAAGACTTTCAATAAGCCTACAACTGTTCCAGTTCCTCATGCTCCTACAATGTATAAAAAAAGTATAGCACTTAATACACAATATGATCCAAACTTCAAACTAGCACAGGATGTTGACTTCCTAAGACGTATTATGCTTCATCAAAAATATGTTCTTTTACCTAATATTGGATATGTTTATGAGGAGCAACAATCTAATTTACCTAAAAAAGTAATGCAAGGTTACTATTATAGCGCAAAGGGGTATATTAAATTCTTTGATCAATATCCATTGTATAGTATTTTTAAATCAACTTTAGAGATAGTAAAAATATTAAGACTAGGTTTATATACTTTTCTAGGAAAGTTTGAAAAACTAATTAAAGCACGTTCTGTAGGCCCATCGATTCAGCAAAGCGAGGAATTTTTGCTAGAGCTAAAATGCTTAAGTGAATATAAAAAATGAAAGTTCTACACCTCATTAAGACAACTTCTGGCGCCTCTTGGGCATTAAAGCAGATTGAAGAGCTTACTAAACTCGGTTGTGAAATTCATGTGGTACTCCCTGATAACAATGGTTTAGCAAAAAAGTACATTGAAAAAGGAGCTGAAGTACATATTTTAAATGTGGATTTCGCATCTTTAATTAAGCGTCCGAATAGTTTTCTCAAAAATATAAGAATATTTAGAAAACTATTAAATGAACTTAAACCCGACATAGTACATTCTCACTTTGTTGCAAATACAGTATTTATGCGTATAGCTATGAAAGGATTAAATATTAAAAGAGTTTTCCAAGTTGCTGGTCCGTTGCATCTAGAAAAAAATCTTACAAGAGCCCTAGATTTAAATCTAGCTAATCAATATGATTATTGGATACCAACGTGTAGTCTTTCAGAAAAAATTTATTTATCTTCAGGAATTAAAAAAGATCGTCTAATGATGACCTTTTATGGAACTGATATATCGACATATTATAAGAAAGAAAAAGGAATACTGAGGGATGAGTTTAATATCCCTGAAGATGTTAAAATAGTTGGTATGGTTGCATACGCTTATGCTCCTAAAAAGTGGTTAGGGCAAAATCGAGGTTTAAAAGGTCATGAAGATTTAATAGATGCAATGGAAATTGTTATAGCATCTAATCCTAAGGTAAAGTGTGTGATAGTGGGCGGACCATGGGTAGGTGCAGATAACTATTTTCAATCTATTGTTGAATATGGACATAAAAAATTAGGGGAAAAAATTATATTTTTAGGGACACGTAAAGATGTACCAGATTTATATCCAGATTTTGATGTCGTAGTTCATCCTTCACACTCAGAGAATCTTGGGGGAGCTGGAGAGTCTCTTTTAATGGAAGTGCCAACAATAGCAACTAATATTGGTGGTTTTCCTGATATTGTAAAACCAAATAGTACGGGGTGGTTAGTACCTAAACAAGAACCTGAAAAACTTGCTGAAACTATCATTGAAGTATTATCGGATACTCATAAAGCTCGTAGTTTTGCTATAGAAGGAAGTAAGCAAGTAAAGCACAGTTTAGATGTTAAAAAAACATCCAAAGATGTTTATGAATTCTATAATAAAATTTTGGGTAAAGTATGTTAAAACGCCTACTAGATATTATTATTGCAGGTACTGCATTAATTTTACTTTCCCCTTTATATGCTTTTGTGGCTTATAAAGTAAAAAAGAACTTAGGTTCACCTGTATTATTTCGTCAAGTACGTCCAGGTTTACATGGTAAGCCTTTTGAAATGATTAAATTTCGTACCATGAAAGATGCAGTAGATGCCAATGGCCAGCCACTACCAGATAGTGAGCGCTTAACTCCATTTGGTAAAATGCTACGCTCGACCAGTTTGGACGAAATGCCCGAACTT
The DNA here is from genome assembly GCF_059515825.1 of Acinetobacter sp. CY17. Taxonomy (NCBI): domain Bacteria; kingdom Pseudomonadati; phylum Pseudomonadota; class Gammaproteobacteria; order Moraxellales; family Moraxellaceae; genus Acinetobacter; species Acinetobacter sp. CY17. The sequence continues at coordinate 7,106 of NZ_JCAKMX010000025.1, read as the reverse complement.
TGGAACGTCATTAAAGGCGATATGAGTGTAGTTGGCCCACGTCCATTGTTAATGGAATATGTCCCTTTATATAACCAAGAACAAGCCAAACGCCATAATGTACGTCCGGGTATGACAGGTCATGCACAGGTTAATGGTCGTAACGCCATTAGCTGGGAAGAAAAATTTAAACTTGATACTTGGTATGTCGAAAATCAATCGATTTGGCTAGATTTTAAAATCATGTTTAAAACCGTATATAAAGTACTGGCAAAAGATGATATTAGTGCCGAAGGCGAGGCAACCATGACTAAGTTTACCGGTACAAAAAATAAGGATGATATAAAGTGACATTATTAATTGGTGTTTACGGCGCAAGTGGTTTTGGTAAAGAAGTTATGCCATTAGCAAGACAACAGTATCCAACCTTAGCCAAAGAAAATTTTGTATTTATTGATGATGGGCAAGCTGGTCAAACACTAAACAGTTACCCAGTGCTAAGTTATGCTGATTTTCTACAACATTCAGCAGTCAATAAAGCCGTTACAATTGCCATTGCCAATAGTCAAGTGCGTGAAAAACTAGTCAATCGTTTGAATCAAGATGCGATTCAGCATTTAGCCATTCAAGCAGCGAACACTGTACTGCTAGATGAAGTTGTAATAGGTGAGGGTAGCTTACTCTGCCCATTTACTTGCTTAACTTCAAATATCAAAGTTGGTAAGTTTTTCCATGCCAATATTTATAGTTATGTTGCCCATGACTGCGTAATTGGAGACTATGTCACATTTGCCCCAGGGGTAAAATGTAATGGCAATATTCATATTGAAGATCATGCCTATATTGGTACAGGTGCAGTCATTAAACAAGGTACGCCAGATCAACCTTTAGTAATTGGTCGCGGTGCAATTGTGGGTATGGGCGCGGTTGTAACCAAAAGCGTACCCGCTGGGGTAACAGTTGTAGGTAACCCTGCACGTATTTTAGAGAAAAAATAATTTTATTTTAGGAATCATCATGTTAAACACTGCATTTGAACCATGGCCTAGCTTTACCCAAGCGGAAGCTGATGCTGTTTCTCAAGTTTTATTGTCAAACAAAGTAAACTATTGGACAGGACAAGAATGCCGTGAGTTTGAAAAAGAATTTGCCCAATATGCACAAACCAAATATGCAGTGGCATTGGCAAATGGCACGGTTGCCTTAGATGTTGCTTTAAAAGCACTAGGCGTGGGTGCAGGCGATGACGTGATTGTAACTTCACGGACCTTTTTAGCTTCGGCAAGCTCAATTGTCACCGCTGGGGCAAATCCTATTTTTGCAGATGTAGAACTCGATTCACAAAATATTTCACGCCGTACCATCGAAGCAGTACTGACCCCAAATACCAAAGCCATTATTTGTGTGCATTTGGCAGGTTGGATGTGCGATATGGACCCGATTATGCAACTTGCCCAAGAAAAAGGCATTTTTGTAATTGAAGACTGTGCCCAAGCGCATGGTGCTAAATACAAAGGCAAATCTGCCGGTTCTATTGGTCATATTGCAGCATGGTCATTCTGCCAAGACAAAATTATGACCACCGGTGGTGAAGGCGGTATGGTCACCACCAATGATGAACATCTTTGGAAAAAAATGTGGTCATATAAAGACCATGGTAAAAACTTTGACAGCATTTACAACAAACAACACCCACCGGGTTTCCGTTGGTTGCATGATTCGTTTGGTACCAACTGGCGCATGATGGAAATGCAAGCAGTGATTGGTCGTATTCAATTACAACGCATGCCAGAATGGACCGCACAGCGTAATGCCAATATGCAAACCATCTATGCAGCATTTGCCGATAGCCCTTATTTTACGGTGCATCAGCCTTCAGAACAATATGGACATGCGGCTTATAAATGCTATGTTCAAGTAAATATTGAACAATTGCCACAAGGTTGGTCGCGTGATCGTATTATGGCTGAAATTAATGCACTGGGTGTGCCATGCTTTAGTGGTTCATGCTCAGAAGTGTACTTAGAACATGCTTTTGATGATACACCATGGCGTCCAGCACAACGCTTAAGCAATGCCAAGCAATTGGGTGAAACTAGCTTAATGTTCTTAGTACATCCAACTTTAAGCCAAGATAGCATGGCAAAAACTGTAGCAGTGATTCAACAGCTAAAACAAAAAATTTAAACTTAATAATATTTGGTTTAGGTCAAGTTTAGCTTGACCTAAATTTAAATTTTTATACCCGTAAGCGATATCACTTTTTTCAAAAGCTATATCGTTTTTGTATAGACCATCGAGTAAAGAATCTGTGAAGTCCATCATTCTCCGTGTTGTAGAATCCCCACGTTTGGCAAAACAAAGCTTTTTGGCTGTGTTGGATTTTGCCGTTTTTCCTATTTTAATTTGGTTATGTTATGCATTACGCGAATTTAACTTAGGTGCTGAGGTCGTGCCTAATGTTGCCTTTGGCTCTATTTGGGTAAGTGGACTGGCAGTGGCCGCTTTGGCTATCTGTGGTATTTATCGTTTTATTGTGCGCAGCTTTAACGAAGCATTGATTACCCGTTTAGCCTTTGCCACGGGTTTAACAGTGGTTAGCTTATTTGTTTTAGCCTATTGCACGCATGCATTTATTCCAACTTCAATTCCATTGATGTTTGGTTTTATGATGTTTGCTTGGATTTGGTTTAGCCGTGGTGCAATTCGCTTTTTGGTGCGTGCCTATACCCATAGCAATACTTTGCGTAAACGTGTGGCAATTTATGGCGCAGGTTATGCAGGGCAACAAGTTGCAGCAACCTTGCAGCGTTCTGATGAACATACTGCGGTGTTTTTCTTAGATGATAATCCATCTTTAGCACGTCAAATGATTGGTGGCTTACGTGTCTATGCGCCTAAAGATGCTTTAGCACAGTTTGAAAAACAAAATATTGATGAAATTTTAATTGCACTACCTTCGGTTAGTCGGGTGCGTAAAAGTGAAATTGTAAAATTTTTAGAACCAGCACATATCAAAATTACCGAAATTCCAGGTTTAACCAAATTGGTAGATGGTGAAATTCGTATCTCTGATATTCAAGAAGTGGATATTATTGATTTACTTGGTCGTGATCCTGTGCCACCAGTACAGCATTTGCTGACTAAGAATATTAAAAATAAAGTGGTGATGGTCACAGGCGCGGGCGGTTCTATTGGTTCAGAACTGTGTCGTCAGATTATTAAAAATCAGCCCACTAAGCTTGTGATTTATGAGCTGACCGAATTTGCTTTGTATAGTATCGACAAAGAATTAGGTTTAAATAGCCAAATTGAGATTATTCCGGTTTTAGGCTCTGTGCTTGATCAAGCCAAATTAGAACGTGTGATTGAGCAGTATGCCGTTCAGACGGTTTATCATGCAGCGGCCTATAAACATGTACCTTTAGTGGAATGTAACCCTATTGCAGGTTTACAAAATAACTCAGTAGGTACGGCATTTAGCGTAAATGCTGCGGTTAAAAAAGGCGTAGAAACTTTTGTACTCATTTCCACCGATAAAGCTGTGCGTCCAACCAATGTGATGGGTGCATCCAAACGTATGGCAGAGCTCTATTGTCAGGCTATGGCAGCGGCACAACAAAAAACGCAGATTAGTATTGTGCGTTTTGGTAATGTACTCGGCTCATCAGGTTCGGTCGTGCCATTATTTAAGCAGCAAATTGCCAAAGGTGGCCCAATTACTGTGACGCATCCAGATGTCACGCGTTACTTTATGACTATTCCTGAAGCATCACAGTTAGTGATTCAAGCGGGTGCTTTGGGTACGGGCGGTGATGTATTTTTATTAGACATGGGTGAGCCTGTGCGTATTCAAGATCTAGCACGCCAAATGATTGCTTTAAGTGGTTTAAAAGTGCGTGAAGAGGGCAGTATGAGCGGTGATATTGCAATTGAATATTCAGGTTTACGTCCGGGTGAAAAACTCTATGAAGAGCTATTAATCGATCAAGAAGATACCGAAATTACTGAACACAGCCGAATTTTACGTTCATTTGAAAAGCAGTATCCTTTAGATGAGTTACTTGTTGTATTTGAACGTTTAAATCAGTTAACTGCAGTAGACGATGATATTCAATGGGCACTTACTCAGCTTGAGCATTATGTTGATGGTTATCAACGTGGCAAAGAGATTAGAGTCAATTAAGGATTAATATGAGTACAATTTTAGTTACAGGTGGAGCAGGTTATATTGGCTCACACACTTGTTTACAACTGTTAGAGCAAGGTTATCAGGTTGTCGTCTTAGATAATCTAGCCAATAGTTCGATTGAAGCGCTTCATCGTGTACAACGCCTTGCGAATAAAGTGCTGACGTTTATTGAGGGTGATATTCGCGATAGTCATCTGCTTGATCAAATTTTTAATGACTATCAAATTGATGCAGTCATTCATTTTGCGGGTTTAAAAGCGGTAGGTGAGAGGTAAGCATCCGCTGAACCCCATACCTATTTTTTAATTTTGGTCGGGTTGCCACCGGTGTGGCAGTAATTCTTCAATTTGGGTCACTTTGTGTGTCGGTAGCCTTTTCAGCACATCACTTAAATAGGCATACGGATCCAAGCCATTGAGCTTTGCTGACTGGATTAAAGTCATGATATTGGCAGCTCGTTGGCCACTGCGCAGCGAGCCAGCAAACAGCCAGTTCTTGCGTCCTAAGGCCCAAGGTCGCATCTGATTCTCTACCCAATTGCATTACGCGAATTTAACTTAGGTGCTGAGGTCGTGCCTAATGTTGCCTTTGGCTCTATTTGGGTAAGTGGACTGGCAGTGGCCGCTTTGGCTATCTGTGGTATTTATCGTTTTATTGTGCGCAGCTTTAACGAAGCATTGATTACCCGTTTAGCCTTTGCCACGGGTTTAACAGTGGTTAGCTTATTTGTTTTAGCCTATTGCACGCATGCATTTATTCCAACTTCAATTCCATTGATGTTTGGTTTTATGATGTTTGCTTGGATTTGGTTTAGCCGTGGTGCAATTCGCTTTTTGGTGCGTGCCTATACCCATAGCAATACTTTGCGTAAACGTGTGGCAATTTATGGCGCAGGTTATGCAGGGCAACAAGTTGCAGCAACCTTGCAGCGTTCTGATGAACATACTGCGGTGTTTTTCTTAGATGATAATCCATCTTTAGCACGTCAAATGATTGGTGGCTTACGTGTCTATGCGCCTAAAGATGCTTTAGCACAGTTTGAAAAACAAAATATTGATGAAATTTTAATTGCACTACCTTCGGTTAGTCGGGTGCGTAAAAGTGAAATTGTAAAATTTTTAGAACCAGCACATATCAAAATTACCGAAATTCCAGGTTTAACCAAATTGGTAGATGGTGAAATTCGTATCTCTGATATTCAAGAAGTGGATATTATTGATTTACTTGGTCGTGATCCTGTGCCACCAGTACAGCATTTGCTGACTAAGAATATTAAAAATAAAGTGGTGATGGTCACAGGCGCGGGCGGTTCTATTGGTTCAGAACTGTGTCGTCAGATTATTAAAAATCAGCCCACTAAGCTTGTGATTTATGAGCTGACCGAATTTGCTTTGTATAGTATCGACAAAGAATTAGGTTTAAATAGCCAAATTGAGATTATTCCGGTTTTAGGCTCTGTGCTTGATCAAGCCAAATTAGAACGTGTGATTGAGCAGTATGCCGTTCAGACGGTTTATCATGCAGCGGCCTATAAACATGTACCTTTAGTGGAATGTAACCCTATTGCAGGTTTACAAAATAACTCAGTAGGTACGGCATTTAGCGTAAATGCTGCGGTTAAAAAAGGCGTAGAAACTTTTGTACTCATTTCCACCGATAAAGCTGTGCGTCCAACCAATGTGATGGGTGCATCCAAACGTATGGCAGAGCTCTATTGTCAGGCTATGGCAGCGGCACAACAAAAAACGCAGATTAGTATTGTGCGTTTTGGTAATGTACTCGGCTCATCAGGTTCGGTCGTGCCATTATTTAAGCAGCAAATTGCCAAAGGTGGCCCAATTACTGTGACGCATCCAGATGTCACGCGTTACTTTATGACTATTCCTGAAGCATCACAGTTAGTGATTCAAGCGGGTGCTTTGGGTACGGGCGGTGATGTATTTTTATTAGACATGGGTGAGCCTGTGCGTATTCAAGATCTAGCACGCCAAATGATTGCTTTAAGTGGTTTAAAAGTGCGTGAAGAGGGCAGTATGAGCGGTGATATTGCAATTGAATATTCAGGTTTACGTCCGGGTGAAAAACTCTATGAAGAGCTATTAATCGATCAAGAAGATACCGAAATTACTGAACACAGCCGAATTTTACGTTCATTTGAAAAGCAGTATCCTTTAGATGAGTTACTTGTTGTATTTGAACGTTTAAATCAGTTAACTGCAGTAGACGATGATATTCAATGGGCACTTACTCAGCTTGAGCATTATGTTGATGGTTATCAACGTGGCAAAGAGATTAGAGTCAATTAAGGATTAATATGAGTACAATTTTAGTTACAGGTGGAGCAGGTTATATTGGCTCACACACTTGTTTACAACTGTTAGAGCAAGGTTATCAGGTTGTCGTCTTAGATAATCTAGCCAATAGTTCGATTGAAGCGCTTCATCGTGTACAACGCCTTGCGAATAAAGTGCTGACGTTTATTGAGGGTGATATTCGCGATAGTCATCTGCTTGATCAAATTTTTAATGACTATCAAATTGATGCAGTCATTCATTTTGCGGGTTTAAAAGCGGTAGGTGAGAGGTAAGCATCCGCTGAACCCCATACCTATTTTTTAATTTTGGTCGGGTTGCCACCGGTGTGGCAGTAATTCTTCAATTTGGGTCACTTTGTGTGTCGGTAGCCTTTTCAGCACATCACTTAAATAGGCATACGGATCCAAGCCATTGAGCTTTGCTGACTGGATTAAAGTCATGATATTGGCAGCTCGTTGGCCACTGCGCAGCGAGCCAGCAAACAGCCAGTTCTTGCGTCCTAAGGCCCAAGGTCGCATCTGATTCTCTACCCAATTATTGCAAATCGGTAGATTGCCATCATCCAGATAGCGGCTTAAAGCTGGCCAACGCTTCAGCGTGTAATTGATGGCCTTGGCGGT
>NZ_JCAKMX010000024.1:0-44295 GCF_059515825.1 Acinetobacter sp. CY17 | reverse complement strand
TGATCCTAGCCAAAATAATGGACAGCACGTCCCTCTAAAGATAACGTAACTTTAATCTTTGGAGATTCAAGAAATGGCTAAACGTTTTAGTCCTGAATTTAAACAGCAAGCGATTGATTATGCACTTTCAAACTCCCACGAACCTATAGCTGCAATCGCCCAGAAATTAGGTGTGGGTTATTCAACTTTAGACAAATGGATTCGTGAAGCCAATCCAGTGGGTTCAAGCAAACGTCAACTTTCACCAGAACAACAGCGGATCTTAGAATTAGAGAAAGAAGTCAAACAGCTCAGGGAAGCCAATGACATCTTTAAAAAAGCGCATGTGTACTTTCTGACAGATCATGCCAAGAAAAGTACACGGTAATTCAAGATCTGGATGTGAATGAAGTCACTGTATCTTCTGCCTGTCAATGCCTGGGTGTCAGCACTTCAGGCTATTATGCCTGGCGAAAACGCCAGACCAATCCAGCGCAGAAATATAATGATTTAAAAGCCGTATATTGGCAGCATCATGCACGATTGGGTGCACCTTCATTGGTACATGACATGCATGATTTAGGTTACAGCATGAGCGAACGAACCGTTGGAAGAATGCTTAAAAAGCTTGGTTTACGTAGCAGGATTGCACGTAAATACAAGCATACGACTGATTCAAACCATCGTTTGCCTACAGCGCCTAACTTGTTGGATCGTCAATTTACGGTCAATGAACCCAATAAGATCTGGACAACGGATATTACCTATATCCGTACTAAGCAAGGTTGGCTGTATTTATGTGTGATGCTGGATCTATTCAGCCGTCGTATTGTCGGCTGGCAAACCAGCCATCGAATAGACCGTCAATTGGTGTGTGATGCGTTTCATTATGCAATGGCTCGTCAGGGGTATCCAATGGGTGTCATGGTGCATTCGGACCAAGGCTCACAGTACTGTAGTCGTGATTTTAGGGCGCTATTATTGACGAATAACTGCGTTCAAAGTATGTCACGCAGGGGAAACTGTTGGGATAATGCAGTGACCGAAAGCTTCTTTCATACATTGAAAGGTCATGTGGTCCATGGCAGTGTGTTTGCCACTCGAAAAGAAGCGAATACAGTCTTGTTTGACTATATTGAGATTTATTACAATCGGGTCAGAAGGCATTCCGCAAACGGCTGGTTAAGCCCAGAAGCCTTTGAACAGAAATATTTTAAGAATTTAGAGGGATTTGTTGTCCACGATACTGTCTAGGATCAACAATCATCTGAATCTTCTTGAAGTGATATCAAAGGCTCATCGATAACCTCTTCTAAAGCTATTTTTGAAACACAAATGCTATTGCGAGTGATACTTATTGATACCTCAGATTGTTCATAATATTTTTTTAAATTTTCAGTATTTAAAGGGAGTTCATTTTCATCGCCATTTACATGCTTCTCTATAAACATTCGTTCATGAATATCATTTGGTAGAATAATAAAACCGTCACACTTCGACTCTTCACCATAAATTTTCTTGAACTTATCTACCGATATTTTATCAACATCGCCAAACATTAAGCTGTTCAAATCTCTATCTCGAAAAAGCTCAACATAACTAATTTCGAGAAAAATCTCTTTTACTATTCTTTCTGTCAGCACATTGTCGTATCCACCCCCACATAAACCATCAACAATAGTAAAAACTTCGAGATGGTTATCTTTAATAAAATGCGTAGTCTCTGCATTTTCAACGTTTCTTTTATACGACTCACTTAGCTTTGATTTCAGCTCATTAAAAGACAGAAAATCCAACGTTATTTAACCTTCTTAAATTGAATTACTTTCATATCTGCCAACTCTTCAAGATAGTCGGCATACCATTGCATCAAACGTGCACGATCTTCCAAATATTGGGCTTTGTTATATACACCTGCCACACCATCTTTGACGTGCGCTAAAGCAGACTCAATGTGTCTTTCATCAAAGCCACGGTTGTTTAAAAGCGTACTAGCAATATGTCGGAATCCATGAGGGGTCTGACGCCCCTCATACCCAAGACGGCGCAATGCCATAATAAAAACTGTATCCGACTTTGGCTTATTCTTATCTGATCGACTTGGGAAAAGGAAATCAGATTCAGAATAAATAGTCTTAAGCTGTTTAAGCAAATCAATAGCTTGTTTTGGCAAGGGTACTGTATGTTCACGGCGTTTCTTCATGCGGAAGTCTGGGATAGTCCAAAGTGCATTTTCTAAATCAAACTCTTCCCACTTAGCCTCACGTAACTCACTTGGTCGACAGAACAACATAGCTAAGAGTTGTAAACCAATACGGCTATCTAATGTTGGATAATTATTGATAGCTCGGAGCAATGCAGGCAATTCATTTTCCGACACATGAGCCATATTTTCTTTTTTGCCTTGAATAAGGTATTTCTGCATTCCTTCTAATGGATTGTAATCAATGCGCCCTGTAACCTTTGCATAGTCATAAATGTCACGACACATTGCACACATACGCTTAACTTGCTCATAAATCTTTTTTTCAAGCTGAATGCGCTTTAGATACTCCATCCATTCAATCGGTCGGATAGAAACAAATAAGCGTTTTCCAAACATTGGGAATATATGCTTCTCTAACGCACCTTTGTTACGTGTCATGGTATCGGATACCCATTGCATTTGCTTGGTATCAAGCCATTCACGAGCTAAAGCTTCAAAAGTAGCATTGTTAGTTTCAAGCTCTTTTATCTTTCGCTCTTGCTTGCTGACAATAGGATTTTCGCCATTGCCGATGTCATTCAATAATTCTTGAGCTTTCTTTCGAGCAAGTTTGCCTTTAATCGCAGGATAACCACCTAGCCCAACCCAAGACCATTTCCCATCAGGCTTTTTATATCTTAATTGCCAAGACTTGTTTCCATTCTTCTGTACAAAGAAATACAACCCATTACCATCTAACTCCCGATAGTCCTTATCTTCAGGTTTTAGATTTTCCAAAACGGTATCTGACAAAGGACGCTTTTTAATATCTGAACGCTTCATCGTGTATCACAGTGGTTTCAATAATTTATTAATGATACACAATCTGATACATGATACAACCTCATATAGTCGGTTAAGCTCAGTTATATTTAGACATAAAAAAAGGCTTGATCCCTTTAGAATCAAGCCTTTCCGCTTTATATAACGCTATATCCTGTTATATTCAGCTAGGTATTTGGTGGAGGTGGCGGGAGTTGAACCCGCGTCCGCCAGCATTACGCCCCAGAATACTACATGCTTAGATATCGTCTATTGTTTTAGCGCCTTGTGACCCGACGAACAGGGTACAAGTTGCGATCCTCTTAATTTAGTACGAAACCCCGAGGCTTGATTTCATACGGACTTGTGTGCGTTCGCTTCAGTCGGGACCCCTAACCACAAGTATTCAGGGATGCGGACAAGCTGCCCTTAGGCAGCTAGAGCGTAAGATTCGTCGTTTGCGACTATAAAAATGCAAATTTGATTTACGAGAGAAAATGCGCTCTCGGCATGCATCTATGAGTTTCATCACCAGCGTCGAAGCCAGAAACACCCCCAAAGTACGGCTTAATCATAGCACAACTATCAGTAATTACGAGTCTATTTACCGATAAATTACGCCTGCTTTATGCGTTTGTTTGATTAATTGGGTTAATATTTTGCCTTTCAAGCATAATATTAGAAAAAATATGAGTTATTTATTGGCCCTAGACCAAGGCACCACTTCAAGCCGCGCGATTATCTTTAATGAAAAAGGCGAAATTCAAGCCACAGCGCAACGCGAAACCCAAATTCAAACCCCGCACTCAGGCTGGGTTGAACAAGATGCACATGAAATTTGGAGTAGCCAATTGGGCGTGGTGCAGCAAGCCTTGGCTGCCGCGGGTTTATTGGCCAAGGATATTCATGCCATTGGCTTAACCAACCAACGTGAAACTACGGTGGTATGGGATAAACGTACAGGTCGCGCCCTTGCCCCTGCCATTATTTGGCAAGATCGCCGGGCAAGCACATGGTGTAATCAACTGATTGAGCAAGGTTTAACTACCAACATTTTAGAAAAAACTGGCTTAAGGATTGATCCATATTTTAGTGCAGGAAAATTAGTGTGGTTACTTGAAAATGTCGCGGGTTTACGCCCATTGGCCAAGCAAGGTCATGTTGCCTTTGGCACCATTGACAGTTGGCTGATTTGGAATTTGACCCAAGGCGCAGAACATATTATTGAGGCCAGTAATGCCTCACGTACCATGCTCATGAATCTCAAAAGCCAAACTTGGGATCAAGAACTACTGGAGCGCTTTGAGATTCCAAGCAGCGTATTGCCTAAAATTATCAGTTCAGACAGCTATGTCGCAGACACCGCCCAAGGGTTATTGGGTGCCTGTATTCCGATTACTGGGATTTTAGGTGACCAGCAAGCTGCACTGTTTGGACAAGCCTGCTTTAAACCCGGTAGCGCTAAAAACACCTACGGTACGGGCTGTTTTATGCTGTTTAATACGGGTCAAGAAGTCAAAACCAGCCAAAATCAACTCTTGTCTACCCTTGCATGGCAAGCACAAGGTCAAGCCACCTATGCCTTAGAAGGTAGTGTGTTTATGGCTGGTGCCATTGTGCAATGGTTACGGGATGGTTTAGGAATTTTACATAAAAGTAGCGATGTAGAACGCCTCGCCAATAAGGTCCCTGATAGCGATGGCGTGGTCTTGGTGCCAGCCTTTACCGGGCTTGGCGCACCGCATTGGGATTCTGAGGCACGCGCTTTATTATGTGGGATGTCGCGCGGTACCAACAAACATCACATTGCCCGCGCAGCCTTAGAAGCGATAGCTTTTCAAGTCTCAGATGTTTTAACCGCCATGCAATCCGATTTAGGCCAACAACTCACCCAGCTTTGTGTCGATGGTGGTGCCAGTCACAATAATACCCTCATGCAGTTTCAGGCCGATATTTTAAACGTGCCTGTGCTACGCCCTAAAATGTTGGAGTCTACTGCTTGGGGAGCAGCTGCTATGGCAGGTTTAAAATCAGGCGTGTTCAGTTCGCTCGATGATATTGCCGCCTGTTGGCAATTAGAACGTGCATTTGAACCCCAAATGCCCCAACTGGAACGTGAGCGTCATTTAGCCAAATGGCAAGATGCACTGCAACGTGCCAAGTCGCATTGACATTAAGCGCTGTGACTTAAGTGCTTTTGTAAGCAGCTTTTTGCAGGGCTTTTTTAAGCACTTGAGTCTCGTGCTTGAGCGCACGTTCATTGTTTAGCACAATTGATAAAAAAATCATCTTTGCTCGAGAAATGCGCTCAAAAAAACTATACTCAAATTTCACAATAATAAATAAGATGGAGTTTTGCGATGTCTCATTCCTCCACATTACAACAGCAGGTCTTAGACGACCGTGAGATTCGGCATTCTATCCACAACATCACGAGCAAAATTCAACAGCAACCCATTTCCGACATTGTCGATGATCAAGGGCATCAATATGTCGATCTCGTATTAGAAGGTGGCGGGGTGTTAGGCATCGCCTTGGCAGGCTATACCTATGCCCTAGAACAAGCAGGCATTCGTTTTTTAAATATTGCAGGGACATCCGCAGGCGCGATCAATGCCGTGTTTTTAGCCACGCTTGCTAAACCTAACCAAATGCGCAGCGATAAACTGCTTGAACTCCTCAGTCGTATGCCGATGCAGGAGTTTATTGATGGCGGTAAATTGGCAGACTATGTAGTCGAGGCACTACAAAGCCAACAATCCGACATGTGGAAGAAAAAATTGAGTTTAAGCTTACTCAAAGAGCTACGCCGTTTATTGTCCAAAGAGCGCATTGCGCTTAACTCAGGGCAACGCTTTGAACAGTGGCTGACAGAAAATCTGAGCATTAACCATATTGCTGACTTAGAGCAGCATCTACAATTAGCCCCCAACACCCTTAAACTGCGCCCCCAACGCGAATCTGAAACCGCCCACCCTATGCGTGCAGCACACGGCACACGGCTGAGCGACCAACAACGGATAGAAAAAATTGCAGCCAATATTCAATTGTGTATGGTCAGTGCCGATATTAGTACCCAAAGTAAAATTGTATTTCCGCGTATGGCCGAACTGTACCAGCAGCAACAGCTAACACTGGCCAAATGTGTGCGTGCCTCCATGGCGATTCCGATTTTTTTTGAGCCTGTGCTGTTACCTGTCAACCCTCAAGCAAATTGGAGTAAATGGGTGGGTTATGAAGGTCAATTGCCTGAACAATCCGCTTTGGTCGATGGTGGGATCATGTCCAACTTCCCAATTGATATTTTTCATCAACGCCAATATGTGCCTTTGTGTCCAACCTTTGGTGCGAAGCTAGATACTGACCGTGAGCATCCCCAAAATACTCAAGGCATGTTGGCATTTTTAAACGCTTTGTTTGATACCGCAAGACATACCTCAGACTTTAACTTTTTGCACCAAAACCAAGATTATCGCCATTTAATTAGTTATATCGAGATTGCACGACATAAAGTGCCTGCCCCTGCGCTGTGGTATCACTTTAAAGCCAATCAAGCGCGTGAGATTCATGAATTTCATTGGCTTGATTTTCAGATGCCGCTCGAAAAACAATTAAAATTATTTAAGCTCGGTGTGGCTGCCGCTGCCGACTTTATTTTAGGGAATCAAGATAAATTACAGCATCAAAACCATGTGGCCAATTTTAAACAGCGTTTTCATCTCGAAGCCCAGCAGCCGACCTATATCCCTAAACCCATCGCGCCTTTTGATTGGCAGGCCTATAAACATATCCGTGCCCAATTGTTATAAAAAAAGACCCTCGCTCGGGTCTTTTTTAGCTATTTTAATCTGCTGTTTAAGTCTAACACTGATCAATAAGCATAAGAGGCAATTGCTGTAGCAATCAGCTCATCTTGATCATTAACCATATTCATACGCATGGTACAACCTTTACGCCCCATGCGTAGCGCTTCAGCGGTGGCAATAAAATATTCACCGCGTCCCGGTTTTAAATAATCCACCCGAATATCTAGCGTTGCCAAGCGTGCTGCTTGCAGACTGACCTGCTCAAAGGTCTCTTTGCTGGCTTTTTTATACAATTCCGCCATGGCGATAATTCCCCCGACACTATCGAGTACCGTCGCGGTCGAGCCACCATGTAAGATTTGATATTGCATATTACCAATTAAATGAGGTTGCATCTGAATATAAGCTTGAATTTGCCCATTCACCACTCGCATTTGCATTCCGTTATGTTGAAAAAATGGCGAGCTATTAAAGGCTTGGCATAGCTTTTCAAATACTGCATTGATTTCAATTTTTTCGCCGAGATTTAATTCACCCGTCCACTTTTTCACAGCATCATTCATTTTTTCAAATTACCTTAACAACAATTTACAATGACCAAGCTGTCATTATAGAGCTACAATAAACTAAATTTTAATACGAAACATTGAGATTGTTATGACCTATACGTTTAATCGTCCGGCTTTTCCTGCGACTCGCATGCGTCGTATTCGTAAAAATGATCAATTACGTGCCATGGTACGTGAAACACAACTCTCTACAGATCATTTAATTTATCCAGTATTTGTACTGCCGGGGCAAAATCAAACTCAAGATATTCCAAGTATGCCCAACGTACAGCGTTTATCGGCAGATTTATTATTAAAAAAAGCAGAACGCTTACTTGAGCTAGGGGTGTCAAAACTCGCGCTATTTCCAGTGACACCACAAGAAGATAAAAGTTTAACAGCAGAAGCCGCTTGGCGTGACGATGGTCTAGTACAAAACACGGTGCGCTTACTTAAAAAAGAATTACCAGAAATGGTTTTAATTACCGATGGTGCACTTGACCCATATACCACCCATGGTCAAGATGGCATTATTGATGACACAGGCTACGTATTAAATGACGAAACCGTAGAAGCATTAATTAAACAAGCCTTAAGTCATGCCGAAGCGGGTGCCGATGTGGTCGCACCAAGTGACATGATGGATGGACGTATTGGTGCCATTCGTCAAGCACTAGAGGCCAATGGCCATATCTATACCAGTATTATGGCCTATTCTGCCAAATATGCCTCAAGCTTCTACGGTCCTTTCCGTGATGCTGTCGGTTCTGCCAGCAACTTAAAAGGTGGCAATAAGTACAATTACCAAATGGATATTGGCAACCGTGCCGAAGCCCTGCATGAAATTGCCCTTGATATTCAAGAAGGTGCAGATATGGTGATTGTCAAACCGGGTATGCCGTATCTAGATATTGTGCGTGAAGTCAAAGACACCTTTGGCGTGCCGACTTTTGTGTATCAAGTCAGTGGTGAATATGCCATGCTTGCCGGTGCCATTCAAAATGGCTGGTTGTCCGATAGCGTGATTATTGAATCGTTAATGAGCTGCCGCCGCGCAGGCGCAGATGGAATTTGGACTTACTTTGCTGAAGAAGCCGCACTGAAGCTTAAAGACATGCAATAAATTTAACTCTTAAGGTCAGCATGTGCTGGCCTTTTACTTTGCTTTAAATTACTTAATGCATGTTGCACACTCTGAAAATGAAAAATAAAGCCTGCATCATTTAAATGCTGAGGTCGGACAAATTGTCCGTTTAAAATCAGTTGTGCTTGCTCGCCTAACAGCAGTTGAAATAGCCACGCTGGTGCCGGTAAATGCGGTCGCTTATGAAATAACTGCGCGGCTTGATGGGCAAATTGTGCTTGACTGGTTAATTCTGGGGCAACCACATTAAAAATGCGTTTTTGTGTCGGGGTACGCATTAAAAACTCAATTGCTCTTAATACATCGTGCACATGCACCCATGCCACAGGCTGCTGTCCTGTGGCAATTTTACCAACTAAATTGAATTTAATCGGTAATAACATTTGTGGCAAGATGCCACCATTTTTACCAAATACAATACCTAAACGAATAATCTTGGTATTAAATTGACTAAATTTCAGCGCGGTATATTCCCATTTTTGACACAGCTCAGACATAAAAATTGCTTGGCTAGGACTATCCTCAGTACAGACCTGTTGCCATGTGTGCTCATGGTCAATGCCGTAATAACCAACCGCTGAGCCAGAAATAATGCTTTTAGGAAATATATTATGCGCAGTTAAGTAATGATATAAACGCTCGGTGCTCTCCACCCGACTCTGGATCAGTTTTTGTTTACGAGCAGTACTCCAGCGCCCCTTGCCAATGCTCTCACCTGCCAAATTTACGACATAATCAATCGGCTGCGTACCAATTTGCTCAAAGTCACGGATCCAAGTGACCGCATGACTGTTGCTCCTTAGTTGCCGGCTTAAGGCAATAATCTCATAGCCACGTGTCACCAAAAAAGCAATTAAATGTGAACCAATAAAACCACTCGCACCGGTAATTAATACTGACGGTTTAGCCATGTAAGACCTATGATATTTTTTGTTTTTGAGTCAATGCTCAACACTACAGCATTATTGCTGTTGTGGAAACATTTTAGCTGCCATACGCTGCGCTTGTGGACCATAAAACCAAAACACCACCAAATAAAAAGGAATCATAAAAATAAGTAAGCGTGAAATCAGCATCAATTGAAATTCTAGATTTAAAGCCTCTTTTAACCATAATGCACCTACATTTGGAATGTTAAGGTTAAACATTAATGGACCAAGCACGGCAAAAATATAATTGTATAAAAAGAAAATCAGCACATAAATTAAACTAAAGCGGTTACGTTCTAACTTACTAGGCGCACGGCGCTCTTTTTTAAGAAAATGAAATAACAATAAAATACTACTGATTAAAAATGGTAAAGCCGTTAAGACTTGTCCCATACCGCGCGGCAGCAAAGCAGCCAAAATACCCATCAGCATAGTAAATAACACTAAGTAAATGAAAAATCTTAAAAAATATTTAAACATATGCTGCTTTTAAACCCATGTGGATTGAGACCTCATGACAGTATAAAAAAAAAAATTATTTTTTTAAGTTTTATTGTCAACCAATTGCAAAACAGTGACGTTATAAAGGGTATAGGTCTGTAGCAGCCGAGCGTTTGTAATGGCATCCACAAATTTCGGTGACCTTTTATAGCAATAATAATTAATTTTGTTTGACCTAGGTGTAGCAGCCACCAAAGTCAGCACAAAATGTTTTTTTGACCGACGATTTACTATCACTCGAATCGTCGGTCTTTTATTTTCTGCGCATTTTTCCTTATAGTAGGCAGCAGCAACTTTTTGGGCAATAGCATGAGCGTGCGTTTTTTTCATACTTCTGATTGGCATTTAGGGCAGTTTTTCCATAACCACGACCGTAATGAGGAACATCAACATTTTCTCGCTTGGCTATTACAACAAATTCAAGCCAAACAGCCACATGCACTACTCATTGCAGGGGATATTTTTGATGTGGTTAACCCCGCCTCAAGTGCACAAAAGCAGCTCTATCAATTTTTAACCGATGCCCATGCCATTGCCCCGCATATGCAAACCCTGATGATTGCAGGTAATCACGACTCTGGTTATCGCATCGAGCAAGTCGAGCCCTTTTTAGCCAAATTTAATGCCAAAGCAGTGGGCGTGATTCGACGCAATGACAACCAGAGTTTTGATTTATCACATTTATTGGTGCCTATTCAGGATGCCCAAGGTCAGACCATTGCTTGGTGTTTAACCTTGCCCTATTTACGTAGCGCAGAAATTACCGGTTTAAATGAACACACCAGCAACAGCCAAAATGCCATTGCCTATTTGCATCAACAACTCATTTTAGAGGCTAAAGCCCGTAAACAGCCCAATCAAGCCCTCATTCTTATGTCACATGCCCATCTGCAAGGTGGCGAGACATCCGACTCCGAGCGCCCAATTGTCATTGGTAATGAAGAGGCATTATCCACCGCATTATTTGATGATGTGATTGACTATGTTGCACTCGGTCATTTGCATAAACCGCAAAAAGTTGGACATGAACATATCCGCTACAGTGGCTCACCTATCCCACTGTCATTTAGTGAACGCAACTATAAACATCAAGTAGTTGAAGTGAGCATTGATCCTTTGGCAGATGAGAAAAATCGTTTTCATTATGAGGCGCATATTATTCCACGCACGGTCGATCTGATTCGAATTCGTAAACCTTTAACTGATTTAATTGCCGCTGTACAAGCCTTACCGCAAGGTGAGATTGACAATCTCAATGCACGACATTTTTTAGAAATTGAATATACGACGGATGCCCCGCCTCCTGTTGATTTACGTCAACAGATCGAACTTGCCTTGCCGCCAAATCGTTACCGCTTACTGCGTATTGCTCGAATTTATCAAAAACAAACTGAGCAAAATGATACCAACCAAAAAGTCGATTTAGAACCACCCACGCCTGAAAAATTATTTTTAACGCTGTGGGACAAAATGGGTTATGAGCAGGATGAATCAGTACAACGTGATTTCTTAACCTTGCTTGAAGCAGCACAACACGATTTGGATCAACAAGCGCACTAAGGATTGGCCATGAAAATTATTCGACTCAGTTTAAATAACTTGGCCTCGTTAGCAGGTGAACAGCATATCCATTTTGAAGACAGCCCACTGGCTCAAGCAGGTTTGATCGCTATTACCGGTAAAACTGGTGCGGGAAAATCAACCTTACTCGATGCCATGTGTTTAGCGCTCTATGATGAAATTCCACGTTTACGCGGCGCAGCCGGGAGCATGAAAGATGTGGGCGGCAAAGATATATCGATTAAAGATTCAAAAAATATTCTCCGCCGTGGCACCACATCAGGTTTTGCTGAACTTGAATTTGTTGCGCTCGATCAGAAACGCTATATTGCGCGTTGGGAAATTAGCCGTGCGCGTAAAAAAGTCGATGGTAATTTAAAAGTCGAACGCTTCGTTCAATGTTTAAATGATGGTACGACCTTAACGCAAAAAATCTCGGAAGTGACGCCATTAATTGAAAAACTGATTGGGCTAAGTTTTGAGCAATTCACCCGTGCGGTGCTTTTGGCACAGTCGGAAGTCGGTGCATTTTTAAAAGCCAAAGACCATGAACGTGCTGATCTACTAGAATACTTAACCAACTCACAAATTTTTAGCGAAGTCAGTAAAAAAGCTGCCGATAAATTTAGTGAGATCAAACAGCAACGTCATGACTTAGAAAAGCAGTTAGGTCATATTGATATTCTTAGTGAAGAACAACTCGAGGCTTTAAATCAGCAGCATCAGCAGTTAAAACAGCAACTCGTACATTTAGCCCAGTCGGAAAAGTTACTTGAGAATGATCTGAAATGGCATAAAGACCGCCATGAGCTCTATGCAGGCATGCAAGCAAAAAAAGAAGTATATGAAGTGCAATTAGATGCTGATCTCAAACTGCAACCACAAAAACAGCTCCTTGCCCAACTCGATGCATTTCAAGAAATTCGTGCCCAATATCAGACCCAAAAAGACAGTCAATTTAAACTCAATCAACTGACGCACGAGCTTAAAAATTTCCAACCCCAGTTACAGCAAGCACAAATCCAACATGAGCTAGCGACTCAGCATTTGCATCAGGCTGAGCAGCATCTCACTCTGTGGCAAAGCCAATTGGAACAACTGAAACCACAATTAGAAAAAGCCACACAGCTTGATCATAACATTCAAAGCAAGCTTCAACAGCATCAAACCCTCAAACATGAACAACAGCAATTTATTGCAAACCAAGTACAACCGCTTGAATTGCAATGTCAGCAACAGCAGATCGATTTCAACCAAGCATTACAGCGTAAACAACAGTTTGAACAGCAACTGCAACAGTCACAAGAATGGGCTGTTTTTGATGATTCATTTTCCACAACTTCACAACGTTTAAACGATTATATTCAGCAATATCAGCAACTCAAAACTACACAACCTGAATTATTGCAACATTCGGTAGCGGCATTACAGCAACAACAGTCTGAATTACAACAGCGTATTTGCATATGGAAAAATCAGTATCAAGAACTTGGCTTACTTGAGCAAAAAATCCATAAAAAGCAGCATACTATTCAAAAACAAGATCAATCATCTCGTGTTTTAGAACGCCTTGAGCAACAGGCGACGCAGATCGTGCAAACTGAGCAACAGCATCAGCAACTCTTAACACAGCAAGCGAGCAATCAGAAAATTGCTGATGATTTAAAGCTACGCATCAGTACCCAACAGCAAAAAGTTCAACAACATCAAATTGCATTGCAGCAACTCGAACACATTTTCGAGCAACAGCGCCTGTTACAACATCAAAGCGTGCAGGATTTACGTGCGCAGTTGAAACCCAATGAAGCCTGTATGGTCTGCGGTAGCCATACCCATCCCTTTGTTGAACATGCAGATTTGCTCAGCAATGCTTTAGAGCAATTACAAGACCAACAGCTACAAAATGCAAAGCAAGAAGACACTCAACTGCGTCAACAGCTTAGACAATTGGAAATTGAAGCTTCCAAAGCGGATGCAACCTTGCAACAACAGCAAGGTCAGCTTGATGCGTTAACACAAAGCATCCGCTTACAACAGCAAAAGCTAGAAACGCAACTGCACAACCAAGCCTTAGATGTCAATGCACAGCAACCTGCAACAGAAATCTTGGACACAATTCGCATCTACTTAGAACAAGTCTCGAAAATCACGCAGCAATTACAGCTTGAAGTACAGCACGATCAGCAAATCCTACACGCATGGCATTGGGCACAGCGCCAAGCTGAGCAATTACAATTTGGCTTACAACAACGTCAGCAACTCGAACAACTGATCGAAACAATCGTGCCTCAACTCAGTGACACACAACAGCAACAGTGGCAAGCAGATCCTCTGCACTGCGCCGAACAGATCTTGCAACAATTACAACAACGCCAACAACTTTTGATGGCGGTGACTGAGCAACACAAACATTGTGAGAAACTACAAGCTGAATTAAGTCAACAGCAACTCAAACTTGAACTATTCAACAAGCAATCGCAGGAAAAGTTAGATCAATTGGCTCAGATTACCAGTGCCGGAAAATTGCTCCGCGATCAACTCAATGCCCTGACCGAAGCCTATGCAGGTCGTCAGTATCAGAAGGTGAGCGAATGGCAAGCAACCTTGGATCAAGAGCAACAACAATTGCAACAGGTGGTTGCTACACAGCGACTCTACTTAAAAAAGAGTGAAGAACAGCACCAACAGTTACAACTGCAACAACAGCATTTGGACAGCCAAATCACACTCAATACTCAACAATTGCAACAAGCCACTGAGCAAATTGGGACATGGACAGTGGCCCACCCTGAGATGCAACCGAGTGTGATCGAACAATGCCTTGCCATTGGGCATGATCAACACCGCCATATTCGTCAGGACTTGCTCAATCATCAACAGGCTTTAGAAAGTGCCAAAACGGCATGGCAAACGCTTGAAGAACATTATGCTAAACATCTTAAGCAGCAACCTGAACTCAGCTTTGAAGATGCTCAAATCAAACTTGCAGAATTGGCATTAGAAAAAACCAGACAGCAAAATGCCTTTAATGAGGCGGATGCAAAGCTACGCATGAATGCCACCAATCAAAGCACTTATAGCAAATATCAAACTCAGATTGAGCAGATTAAGGCGGAGGAATATCGTTGGGGTCGTATCTATGACTTAATTGGGCATAAAGAAGGTACAAAGTTTAAAAAAATCGCCCAAGAGCATCATCTAGATATTTTAGTGGAACATGCCAACCAACAGCTACAACCTCTCTCACAGCGCTATCAATTGCACCGTATCCCAGACAGTTTAAGTCTGGCCATTATTGATTTAGACATGAACAGTGAAATCCGCCCCGTATTATCCCTCTCTGGCGGTGAGACCTTCTTGGTGTCTTTAGCGCTAGCTTTAGCGATTGCCAATATGGCAGCGGGTTCAATGAAGCTTGAATCCTTATTTATTGACGAAGGCTTTGGTACCCTAGATCCTGCATCGTTGCATATGGTGATGAATGCACTTGATCATCTGCAGAGTCAAGGACGTAAAGTGGTACTGATTTCGCATATTCAAGAGATGCATGAACGTATTCCAGTACAAATTCAGGTTAAACCTGTTGGTGGTGGGGCAAGTCGCATTAAAATAGTCAGCTAACGCTTCACGGATCATGATATGTCAACTCAAACTCTCCCACTCCAAGGTAAAATTGCCCTCATCACTGGGGGTTCTCGCTCAATTGGTGCGGCCATCGCACAGCGTTTGGCACAAGACGGCGCATACGTTGCCATTACCTATCAAAATTCTGTGGCGCAGGCCAATTTGGTGGTAGAAAAAATTGTCGCCAATGGTGGCCAAGCCTTAGCGATTCAAGCCGATGCCGCTCAACCTGAAGCAGTACGTCAAGCTGTCGCGCGTACTGTTGAGACCTTTGGCGGATTAGATATTTTAGTCAATAACGCAGCCATTAGTGTCTTTGGTACAATTGATGAGGTGAGCTTGGCAGATTTAGAGAAAACCATGGCCACCAATGTCACAGGCGTGTTTGTTGCTACACAAGAAGCCGTACGTCATATGAGATCAGGTGGACGTGTCATTCATATTGGTTCTGCCATGACCCGCTATGCCGCCTTTGCTGGCATCTCTTTATATACCATGAGTAAAGCCGCAATTTCTGGCTTTAACCGCAGTTTAGTGCGTGATTTAGGGCCTCGCGGCATTACCAGCAATATTGTTCACCCCGGTTCCACCGATACCGATATGAACCCTGCCAATAGTGAAATGAGCCAAATGATTGTGCCGGGTATTGCCCTAGGACGTTATGCTCAATGCCATGAAATTGCCAATGTCGTAGCGTTTTTAGCCAGCCCAGAAGCTTCTTATATCACAGGCGCAGAAATTATTGCTGATGGTGGCTACACAGCCTAAGCCACCTGTGTCTAAAGTTCTTGTTACAAATACAACGTCATCCCTGCAGCGCGAGCTCTGAAACGCTCTGCATGGGGTAACAACCGATGCTTATTTAGAGTAATCACGCGCCCCAAACAATGCCGTCCCTACACGCACCATGGTTGAACCTGCGGCAATGGCCGCGTCTAAATCACCGGACATCCCCATACTCAAAGTATCCCAGTCTTGCGGTTGAGCATGCTGGTCTTTCACTGCATGAAACAAAGCCTGAGCATCATAAAAGGCTTGTGGATGATTTGGAGCCGGAATAACCATTAAACCGCGTAAGCGCAAATGGGGTAACTGGCTGATTTGCGCCACTAAATCGGCAACTTCATCTGGCGGGCAACCATCTTTTGTATCTTGACCATCAATATTCACTTGTAGACAAATATTTAAAGGTGCTTGCACGGCTTGACGTTGATTGGACAAACGCTCAGCAACAATGAAACGGTCTACGCCATGTACCCATGCAAACTTTTCAGCCAAATGCTTGGTTTTATTACGCTGCACATGACCAATAAAATGCCATTCGATATCCAAATCAGCTAAAGCATCAATTTTATCTAAAGCTTCTTGTAAATAATTTTCGCCAAAAGCACGTTGACCGGTCGCATACATTTGGGCCAAAGCTGTGCTGGGATGGGTTTTAGAAACTGCCAATAAGCTGACCTCTTGCACATCACGCCCTGCATGTTGGCAAGCCTCTGCAATCTGTTGTAAAACTTGATTTCGTGTGGCATCTAGACGATTCATAACGGCAATTCTCATTTGATAGCGGTTTTTTCACCTTCCCTTCTACTCAACTGTTGGTTAAGCCTCGAGAAAGCCTTATTATTCTAGCAAAATAATTAAGATTAATTCGTTTGGGGATTTGCATGGATATTACAGAACTTTTAGCATTTTCGGCTAAAAATGGGGCTTCAGATTTACACCTCTCAGCAGGTATGCCACCTATGATTCGTGTCGATGGTGAAGTACGTCGAATCAACTTGCCACCACTTGAGCATAAAGAAGTACACAAATTAGTGTACGACATTATGAATGACAAACAGCGCCGTGATTATGAAGAAAACTTAGAGACTGACTTTTCTTTTGAAGTCCCAGGGGTAGCACGTTTTCGTGTCAATGCCTTTAACCAAAACCGGGGTGCAGGCGCGGTGTTTCGTACCATTCCATCTAAAGTCCTCACCATGGAAGACTTAGGTATGGGCCAAATTTTTAAAGATATTTGTGAATATCCACGCGGTATTGTCTTGGTCACAGGCCCGACAGGTTCAGGTAAATCAACCACCTTAGCCGCTATGCTCGATTACATCAACGACAACCGTTATGACCATATTTTAACCGTTGAAGATCCTATTGAATTTGTGCATCAATCAAAAAAATGCCTCATCAACCAGCGTGAGGTACATCGTGATACCCATGGCTTTAACAACGCCTTGCGTTCTGCACTACGTGAAGACCCTGACATTATCTTAGTCGGTGAGATGCGTGACTTGGAAACCATTCGTTTGGCATTAACAGCTGCTGAAACTGGTCACTTGGTGTTTGGTACCCTACATACCACTTCTGCCGCAAAAACTATTGACCGTGTGATTGATGTCTTTCCTGCCGAAGAAAAAGATATGGTGCGTGCCATGCTATCAGAATCACTTCAAGCCGTTATTTCACAAACCTTACTCAAAAAAGTCGGTGGTGGCCGTGTGGCAGCACATGAAATTATGATTGGTATTCCCGCGATTCGTAACTTAATTCGTGAAAACAAAGTCGCACAGATGTATTCAGCCATTCAAACTGGTGCCAACTACGGCATGACTACCCTTGATCAAAGCCTAAAAACGTTGGTGTCTAAAGGTATTATCACCAACCAAACAGCGCGCACTGCGGCAAAACAACCTGAAAGCTTTTCATAATTCCAAAAACAATAAAAAAAATTAGGACTTTATAATGAAATTTAATGACTTACTCAATATAATGATTGAGCAAAAAGCCTCAGATATGTTTATCACTGCCGACATCGAACCCTCGATGAAGATTAACGGTGAGATCATTCCTGTGGCAAAAACCAAGCTCACTGGGGAAATTATCGAGCAGTTGGTGTTGTCCATCATGTCACCGAAACAGCGTGAAGAATTTAACCGCACCCGCGAGTGTAACTTTGCCATTACCAACCAAGAACGCACAGCCCGTTTTCGTGTCAGCGCTTTTCAGCAGCGTGATGAACCGGGGATGGTGTTACGTCGGATTGAAACCGTCATTCCAAGTATTGATGAGCTGAATTTGCCGCCTATTATGAAAGAATTGGCTATGCTCAAACGCGGTATTGTGATTTTTGTGGGGGCAACCGGTACGGGTAAATCCACTTCGCTAGCTTCATTAATTGGTTATCGTAATAAAAATTCTAAAGGTCATATTATTACCATTGAAGACCCGATTGAATTTGTGCATCAACATCAAGGCTGTATCATTACTCAGCGTGAAGTAGGCATTGATACCGAAAGTTTCGAAGTCGCGCTTAAAAACACCTTACGTCAGGCACCCGATGTCATTTTAATTGGTGAGATTCGTTCACGCGAGACCATGGACTATGCCATTGCCTTTGCCGAAACTGGTCACTTGGTTTTTGCCACCTTACATGCCAATAATGCCAACCAAGCCATTGATCGTATTGTGCATTTCTTTGACGGGGATCGCCAGAATCAAGTGTTTATGGATTTGTCGTTAAATCTGAAAGCCATTGTAGCGCAGCAATTGGTTCCTACAGTCGATGGACATACTCGCCGCGCAGCCATTGAAGTGCTGATTAATACCCCATTGGTAGCGGATCTCATTCGTGAAGGGCATGTACATAAAATCAAAGATTTAATGAAACGCTCCACTGAACTGGGCATGCAAACCTTTGACCAAGCGTTATTTGAGCTATATCAAGCCAAAATCATTAGCTACAAAGAAGCACTCAAACATGCCGACTCTGCCAATGATTTACGTTTACAAATTAAACTTTCAGAAGAAGGCGCAGGCGGCCTGATGCATGCTGCCAATAACATCACCTTTGATGCGCATTAAAAATTCAGACACAAAAAAGGCTTAACTAAGGTTAAGCCTTTTTTATTGGGTGTAGCTTATTTTTTACGGAATGCTTCTTGGCATTCTGCTGCATCGCAATAACCATACAGATTCAATGAGTGACCTGTCAGTTCAAAGCCAAATTTCTTTGCCACTTCATGCTGTTCGTTTTCAATCAAGTCATTATGGAATTCCACAACTTTGTTACAGTTTTGGCAAACCAAGTGATCGTGATGATCATCTTGCATAATTTCAAACACAGAGTGGTTGTTTTCAAAATGATGACGTTGAATAATACCTGCCGCTTCAAATTGCGTTAACACGCGATATACGGTTGCTAAACCCACGTCTTCACCTTGTTCAAGTAAAGTCTTATAAATATCTTCCGCACTTAGATGATGTTGTTTTGAATTTTCTAATAGTTCTAAGATTTTAATTCGTGGAAGGGTAACTTTCAGTCCAGCTTTACGTAAATCTTGGTTTGAAATAGGCATGAAAAAAGGTCTCTCAACAAAATCAAAGTTGGAATAGGCAATAAAGTTAAGATGCAGTATGATCTATGACCAGATCAAATGCATCATAAATAATTTGGGATAGTGTAGCAAAATGCAAAAAATTATGTTGACGTTGTTCGTCACTTCAGTGCTCGCAGGGTGTTCAACTTTGGGCGTATATAAAGTGGATATTCCTCAAGGAACGCCATTGACCCAAGCACAAGCCGCTAAAATCCAAGTCGGTATGAGTCATCAACAAGTGCGTTTTTTACTGGGCAGCCCAACTGTTACTGATCCCATGAACCCACTACGTTGGGACTATATTTACAATTATATTCCAGGTACCAATGCGAAAAAAGCCAAGATTCCAGCTGCTTCTGGTCAGCATCTGAAAGTCTATTTTAATGGCAATGGTATTGTTGAAAAAATTGAAGGTCTAGAGACCATTCCGGCTACACAACCCGGTTTACCTGCCTCTAAAGAGGCGATCTTAACAGCCCCACCACTATAGTCGCTTTAAGATAAAAAGAAACCCCTCAGTGAGGGGTTTTTTTTATGATTCCGATTGTTTAAAGCGATTTGCTCGCCCATAAATTCCAACAGGATTTTTTGCCGCGCGTTTACGACGAATATCTTTAGGATTAATGGTTAAAGCACGATAAATCTCAACCCGATCACCCACTTGCAGCACGTGTTCAAGATTCACTTTAACACCAAACACGCCCACGTTTAGCGGTTCAGGAAGGCTCGTATGCGCGGCAATAGCACTGCTTTGAATCGCATCTGCTACTGTCATGCCTTCGACAAAATCTAAAGCAATATGAAACTGTGCATCAGGGGCAGCATAAGCCACCCAAACCTGATTTTGACTCATACTAATTTTCCAAGCAAAGCAATCATCGCCACAAGAATCGACAGCGGTAACACAATACGCATGGCAATACGCCACAGGTTATAGGTTGCTTCACTGCTAAAATTCAGCGCTTTACGTAGATGACTGATCTTCATCATCCAACCTGCAAAAATTGCATAAATTAAACAAATGATTAAGCCCCACACTAGCAGTGCAATATTAAATACCCCAGCGAGCATTGGAATAGCCCAGATCAATAGAGCAACTGCCACAACCGCCCATTGAATTGGGGCAATCATTTGGCGTTCAGCCAATTGCTGACGAGCAAGGCTTAGCAATAATGCTGAACCTGTAACTACACTCACCACAAAGGCCAGCGCTGGAATTTGGCTATTGGCAATAAAGAAACCAAAAGCGCCAACTGCTAAAAGCTGAGCAATCCATATCGGTAATACAGTTGTCGTCGCTGCATCGCTTTGTTTGACTTGGCCTAGGCTGACTTGCGAATACACACCTAAACCTAAACCACTGGCCACCAATGCTAAAACTGTAGCTGCGCCCCACTCACCAAACTCAAGTGCAGTAAATTGCCAAGTCGGTAATTGCTCACCGAGCACGATTGACAAGCCTAGAGATGCCACTACACCGAGTAAAGTCAGTATGACAATCACTTGACGCGGTGCTAAAGATAAAGCCAAAGCCGCTACAGCTAAACCTGCAAATACAGCTAAATGACTAATCTCGTTAAACTGTGTCAACATATTTGAAGCATTAAACAACATACCGCCTGCTAAAAACGGCATAAATACCACAGCCAGCCAACCGACCAAGCGCCACTGCGCTGAGGCATCGGCATCACGGGTTAAACCAGACAAAGCATTTAAAGCTGTGGTTTTACTGCGTTTAGCCAGCGCCACTTCCATATACGTAATTGGCAGCGCTAAGACCAACATCGTCCCCAACCACAACAACCAGAAATCCAGTTGACGCTCAGCGCCAATACCTAAAATTGGCGCGAGTGTGGCAATAATGATAAACGATAAACAAAATGCCATCAGCGGTGATAGCCATCGAGACATCGCGTTGTCGTGCATGATGCTTTCCTAATAAAAATCTAGCGCTATTTTGCCGTTGTCATGACCAAAAAGCAAAACCCAAACAAAGAAAAAGCAAAGCATCCCTAGATACCTTGCTTGGCTGAAAGTTTTATCATTTTGCTTTATTTTTATAGGATTCGACGGTTATGAAAAGAAACGCGCAAACCAATTTTTACCTTTTTTCTTTTCTTTTTCTTTGATAATCCCCATCATATTTTCTTTGACGGCACCAACATAATCTGCATCATCATGTTGAATATGATTAATTAACCATTTTGACAAAATATCATGCAGTTCTGTTTCAATCGCATGGCCTTGTTCATAACGATCACGATAACTTTCAATCTTTTTAATAAATAAATCATGTACACGTTTATGCGGTACACGATATTTATAGCCTGCTTCTTCTTGTAATGATTCTTCAAAGGTAAAATGTGACTGCGTATAATCAATAATGTTATTTAGAATTGAACGAATACGTGTACGATCAGTATTTACACCAATACTGTCAATTTCATTAATGTAGTCGAGAATACGGCGGTGTTGCTCGTCAATAACGTCAATGCCAGTATTATATTCTGGAATCCATTTCATTTTCATACGACTACCTATTGATATCCCCAAATTCGTTAAAATTGATCATATATTGATTTAAATAGAATAAAAATGAAGCGATTTAGTAGGAATTATCCAAGAAATTAAGTTTTTTTAATAAAGTACTGATTTTAATAGTTTTTATATTTTAAGTTGAGTAAAAACCTCAGATATTTTTTAACCACTTTTGATTTTAAATCATGATTTTTTTATTTTAAAAACATCAAGTTGCTATTTTAAATAGCAACTTGATTGTGTCATTTAATATTGATCTGCTCGTGTAACACGTTTTAAGGCTGGATTTAAGCGCTCACGTTCTAAACGCTCCACAAACGTCATTTGATTTTTAATGGGTTGACCGTCTTTAAATAATCGCATTTCACCCGGTTGAAAAGCAGACCACGTCTCATTTTGGGTCAGTGGTTCTGTGGTAATGACTGCAACCCGGTCTTCAGGTGTAGTCACCTGACTAAAATCCACTTCGACATCTAAATCAATTAATTGTGCCGGTTGAAATGGGTACTCACGCACTAACCAATGCAATTTGGTGATGTTATAGGCAAATAAAGCTTGGCCATTGGAAAGACAAAAATTAAAGGTGCCATGTTCAGCAATGCTTGGTGAAATCTCAACCAATAAATCAAAAATTTGCTCAAGCGATGGCTCATCATAACCAAAGCGTAGCACCAGTTGCTCCAGTAAATAACAAAATGCCAATTCGCTATCGGTATTGCCAACAGGAGTAAAACGACCACTTAGGCGCGGATTAAAATCATGTAAATCGCCATTATGGGCAAAAATCCATTGTCTGCCCCATAGTTCACGGCTAAACGGATGCGAGTTTTCTAAATTAATTTTGCCTTGCGTGGCTTTACGAATATGCGCAATCACATTGCGTGATTTAATCGGATAATTACGAATTAATTCCGCAATCGGTGATTCAACTGCGGATTGGTTATCAACAAATAAACGACAGGCTTTATCTTCGAAAAAGGCGATACCAAAGCCATCACAATGGTCTGAGGTAATCCCTGCACGCTGGGAAAAGCCACGAAATGAGAAGGTAATGTCTGTAGGTGTGGCACAGTTCATTCCAAGTAATTGGCACATAATATCTTCTCATCGGGCTAACTAATTTTTGCTATTGTGCATGACTATATAGCGCTTTTCAAATCACTATTTCTAATTTTTATCAATCACTTTAGCCATAAAAAAGCCTCCCTAAGGGAGGCTTTCATTTTATTCAGCTGCTTTTTTTGCCTGACGATTGGTGATCAAAGTCCCTACACCGTGATCGGTAAAGATCTCAAGTAAAGTGGCATGTGGTACACGGCCATCGACAATATGTGCGCTCACCACACCGCCTTTTACAGCATCTAGCGCACAACCTACTTTTGGAATCATACCGCCATAAATCACGCCAGTTTCAATCAAACGATCCACTTCTTGGGTGCTTAAACCAGTGAGTAGATTTTTATTTTCATCTAATACACCGCTAATGTTGGTGAGTAGAATCAATTTTTCAGCACCTAAAGCTTCTGCGACTTTACCTGCGACTAGATCGGCATTGATATTGTAAGTGTTACCTTCTTCATCCACACCTAGTGGCGCAATGACAGGAATAAAGTCACTTTGGGTAAACATTTCTAGTACGTCAGTTTTTACACCCACCACTTCACCCACTAAACCAAGATCGATCTCTTTGATTGAGCCATCTTCTTGGTTTTTTTTCATGAGTAATTTATGCGCACGGAGTAAATTACCGTCTTTACCCGTTAGACCAATGGCACGACCACCGTGTTTGTTAATCAAGTTCACAATTGATTTATTAACGCTGCCGCCTAAAACCATTTCCACCACTTCCATGGTTGCAGGGTCAGTA
The DNA here is from genome assembly GCF_059515825.1 of Acinetobacter sp. CY17. Taxonomy (NCBI): domain Bacteria; kingdom Pseudomonadati; phylum Pseudomonadota; class Gammaproteobacteria; order Moraxellales; family Moraxellaceae; genus Acinetobacter; species Acinetobacter sp. CY17. Next base: position 20,419 of record NZ_JCAKMX010000024.1, on the reverse strand, counting down.
ACGCGCATACCGTCAATACGATCAGATTCACGGCCGAGCTGTTTTAAAAATGAATCGACTTGTGGTCCACCACCGTGAACTACAATCGGATTTAAACCTACTGTTTTGAGTAATACGATGTCACGCGCAAATGAGCTTTCCAGCTCAGGGTCAGTCATTGCATTGCCACCATATTTTACCACCAGCGTTTTACCTGAAAAACGTTGAATATACGGCAAAGCTTCGGTTAAAACTTGTGCTTTGTCGAGGCCAGTATGTTGATGTGGCATGTGCCGCTCCTTATTTGGCGTTTAAGATATCTTGTGCAATTTGTGGATAATGTGCTTGAAGCATGGTGGCAAAGGTATCACGGATTGCATCTAGACGCTCAGGATTCTGGGCATCAAAGCGTACCGTAAAGTATTCACCTGTATTAGATGCGCGAATAATGCCAAAACCATCTGCAAAATCAAGCCTTACCCCATCAATTTGACTTAAATGCGCGCCCGATTGCTCACTTGCATCTGCCACAATGTTTAAAACGTGTTTAGGGTCTTGCTGATAGGTACTAATATAAGTGTCTTCGGTACTACAACGCTCAGGATAGTCAGCAAGGGCTTGTGAGATGGTGATATTGTGCTGTTCAATGTATTCTAAAATGCGTAGTGCCGCATATAGGCCATCATCGTAACCAAAACCACGCCCATCATTAAATACATAATGCCCTGCGTATTCACCACCAAATACCGCTTGTCCCTTGGACTGAGCTAAATATTGACGTAAGAATGTACTCCCCGTACGAATCATTTTGGCTTTGCCCCCTGCATCCTGCACACTATGCGCCACCAGGTTAGAACATTTCACATCAAACACCACTTCATGCTGTGGATGCTCCAACAAACAGATTTTGGCAAACAATACCATTAATCGATCGGCGGAAATAATATTGGCTTGTTCATCCACAATCACCACACGGTCGCCATCGCCATCTAAGGCAATCCCTATATCGGCCTGATGTGCTAAGACCTGTTGCTGTAGCGTGACTAAATGTGCCGCTTGCGATGGGTCAGGTGCATGGTCAGGAAATTCACCATTGGCCTTACAGCGCAGTTGAATGACTTCACACCCTAGCTTTTCTAATACTAAGGCTGCACAGCGCCCTGCCGCACCATGTAATCCATCTAAGACCACCTTAAATGTAGTCTGCAGTTTAATATCATCTAAGATCCCTTGTTGGTAATCCAAACAATATTTGACCACCACGGTATGCGGTTCATGTTCTAGCTCAATTTTTTGTGTAGGCTGAAAATGTGGTTTTGCCCATGTCGCCACTTGCTGAATCATCTCAGGCGTCGGTGGTTCACCTTGAATAATCCACTTAATACCGTTATCTGATTTTGGATTATGGCTGGCAGTGACCATAATGCCATTGCCATTAAAATGCCGTGCCGCATAGTACAAAGCCGGGCTAGCACAGCAGCCCATCAACTCTGCATGTAAACCGTGTTGCTGACAAATGGTTTGAATCAGCTTGGCATACGCTGGACTGCTTAAACGCGCATCATAACCAATCACCAATTCAGTCTGGCCTGCTGCTTGATACTGACGTGCCAAAGCCTGAGCAATGGCAAACACTAACTCAGGCGATAATAGGCTTACTTTACCGCGAATATCGTAAGCGCGAAAAATATGTGCAGGAAACGCAGCAGGTCTATTCATAGGAAAATTTAATTAAAGTGAGATTAGAGGTGTATATAATCAAAATAAAATGTGTATAAATTTTTGGATATTGTTTTAATCTATTTAACGCAATTTTTCAATTAAAAAACGATGAAGCTCAACACAATGAGCCTCATCGCTTACAGAATTAGTTTTGACCTGTGTGACCAAAACCACCTGCACCACGTTCAGTGGCAACAAATTCATCTACCATTTCAAATTGTGCTTGTACCACAGGTACCAACACATATTGTGCTAAACGCTCGCCGGGTTCTAAGCTAAAGGCAGTTTGGCTACGGTTCCAAACCGATACCATCAGTTCACCTTGGTAGTCTGAATCAATAAGACCGACTAAGTTACCCAAAACGATGCCGTGTTTATGACCTAAACCTGAACGTGGCAAAATTAAACCAGCAAAGTTCACATCTTCGATGTAAATGGATAAACCCGTTTTAACTAATACGGTTTGACCTGGTTCAATCACCGTAGTTTCATTCACGCAAGCACGTAAATCTAAACCTGCTGAACCTTGGGTGGCATAGCTTGGCATTGGCCACTCAGTACCTAAACGTGAATCTAAAACTTTAACTTGAACTTTCATGTAAATTCCTAAGCAATGGGAGTTAGCGCTTAATCAGCGCACGTAAGTTTTCTAAATAATGTTGGGCTTGTAATTTAGGATCAACATTGCTGATCTTTTTCTTACGACCAAGCCAATCTAAATCATCTTGCGGTAATTCATCTAAGAAACGGCTTGGCGTCATTTGTTTCATTTGGCCACCGGCTTTACGTTGTTCAGCTAAGGTGATGGTCAAACCTTGACGGGCACGGGTAATGCCCACATACATTAAACGACGCTCTTCTTCGACGGTTTCTGCGGCAATTGAGTTTTTATGCGGCAGAATTTCTTCTTCTAAGCCAATCATATATACATAAGGGAACTCGAGCCCTTTGGCAGCATGTAAGGTCATTAAATTGACTTTATCGGTGTCTTGCTCTTCTTGCTGTTGCTCGAGCATATCTAACAGCACCATTTTACGAATCACACTTTCAATGTTCTTTTCATCAACATCTTCAGCGCGGTTAATTAGGCTTTGAATGCTGCTGTACAATACTTCAATGTTATCCAGCTTGGTTTTCTCTTGCGCAGGCGTTGCCGCTTGCTCTTTGATGTAATCGATATAACCCGCTTCATTCATCATCTGACGAATAATCGGGACTGGTTCATCATCTTCAAGCAAGTTACGGGTAAAACCGTCTAAAAACTCATAAAACTCAAGGAGTTGAGAAGTGGCTTTTTTAGGTAAGGATAAACTTAAGCGTTGATCACCTGCCGCAGCCAATAATGACTGATTGGTTTCTTGGGCAAATAGACCTAATTTTTCTAGCGTCACAGGGCCAATGGCGCGTTTTGGCGTGTTAATAATACGTAAGAAGGCACTGTCATCTTCAGGATTAATAATCAAACGCAAATAGCTCATCACGTCTTTAATTTCTGCCCGTGCGAAGAAGGATTGACCGCCTGATAATTTATATGGAATCTGCATTTGACGCAGCTGGGTTTCTAATATACGCGCTTGGAAGTTACCACGGTATAAAATCGCATAATCTTTCCAAGATTTACCTTGCATCAGTTTATGAGTGAGTAAATCTTTGACCACGCGTTCCGCTTCATCATCGTCATTACGGCAGGTAATCACCCGAATGGCTTCGCCATGACCTTTATCTGACCACAGTTTTTTGTCAAAAATATGCGGGTTATTTTCAATCACCGAGTTTGCCGCTTTTAAAATTCGGCTAGTGGAGCGGTAATTTTGTTCCAGTTTAATGACTTTTAAATTATGAAAGTCTTCTTTAAGCTGCGCCATGTTTTCAGGCTTAGCGCCACGCCATGCGTAAATCGATTGGTCATCATCACCCACAGCAGTGAATTGTCCCATCACCCCCACCAGTAATTTGACTAAAATATACTGCGCGGTGTTGGTGTCTTGATATTCATCCACCAATAAATAGCGCACGCGATTTTGCCATTTATCGCGCACTTCTGCATTGTCTTGTAAAAGACGGGTTGGCATGACAATTAAGTCATCAAAATCCACAGCGTTATAAGCACGTAAATTACGCTCATACAGCTGATATAAATGGGCAAACTGGACATCTTCTGGGGTTTCGCAAGTGCTATGGGCTTGCTCTGGTGCAATCAGATCGTTTTTCCAATCGGAAATTTTCTTCATGGCTTTGGCAATTAAATCTTTGCTTTCTGCACCTGATAAATTGTCACGGTGCATCAAATCCATCAAGATGCGCTTACAGTCATCGGCATCTAAAATCGAAAAATTGTTTTTCAACGGGGTATGTTTGAGTTCTAAACGCAGTAGATTCAAACCAAAGGTATGGAAGGTCGAAACTGACAAACCTTTCGCCTCTTCACGCGATAACAACTTGGCTACACGCTCTTTCATTTCGCGTGCGGCTTTATTGGTAAAGGTCATAGCGGTAATTTTATACGCCGGAATACCACAATTTTGCACCAAATGGGCAATCTTACGGGTAATCACCGAGGTTTTGCCTGAACCTGCGCCTGCAAGTACTAACAAGGGTCCTTGAGTGTATTTCATGGCTTCAAGTTGCTTGTCATTGAGTTGACTTGCGGTCGACATATTCAATCCTCTTTGCGTGTAGGCGCTGATTATAGTCGGCAAAATCAGGATTGCCTAATTAAAAAAATGAACTCGATGGCATAAAAAAACCACCCGAAGGTGGTTTTTAAATTTACCTCAACAAACTTAGTTTGCTGTTTCGTAAACTGTGATTTCTACACGGCGGTTTTGTTCACGGCCCGCAGCAGTTGAGTTGCTTGCGATCGGTGAAGTTGAACCATAGCCACGTGCTGTCATACGACCTGCAGAGATGCCTTGACCCGCTAAGTAGTTAAGTACTGAATTGGCACGGTTTTGTGACAATGGGTTGTTGATTGCATCTGTACCTGTGTTGTCTGTATGACCGTGAATCACAAGCGCTAACTTGTTTGATGCACCATCTTCACGAAGTACTTTTGCAACATCATTTAACGCAGCTTGGAATTGCGGTTGAACAGTTGATGAATTCGTTGCAAATGTTACAGATGGCATCACAAGATTGATTGAACCGTCTTGGTTACGATCCACATCAATACCCGTACCTGCTAATTCTTCTTTTAAGCGCTTTTCTTTACGATCAAGAAGAAGGCCCGCACCTGCGCCAACCACTGCACCAATGGCAGCTGCTTGACCCATTTTATCTTTATCTGCATTGCTTTTTGCAATCAGTGCACCTGCACCTGCGCCGAGCACTGTACCAAGAGCTGCTTTGTCATATTCCATGTTTTGGCAACCTGAAAGTGCCAATGCCCCTGCTACTGCTGTAATCAATAGTGCACGCATAGCATGCCTCCTTTATTGGTGTTTTTACGCTGTGTGAATCATGTAACAAAAATCAAATTTGTAACATTGATTTTTTGTTAATAATAAAGCTTTAATTTACATTTTGTAATATATATCACGATTTTAAGCGATTTTTCCCCATATTTTCTTCATAGTTACCGAGTGATAATTTGCATTTTTTCTAACTGGCTCTATATTGAGCAGCATATTTTTTCGGTCAGCAACAATAGGTAGCCGCATGTCCACAGATCAGCCACGTGCTTCTTTATTAAAAAAAGTCCAAAAAGCGTTAACCGTGACTTCAGTGATGGCAACCAATACTTTTGTACATGGCCCACCCGTCCTTGGTTTAGGCTTAACCAAACTTGTTAAAAAATCACCTAAAATCGATGAGACCAATATTAAGTTGGCCAATAGTTGGATTAACGTTAATAACCACTTAATTGAGCATGTCTTACCTGATTTAACATGGGATATACACATTGACCCCAACTTAGAATTAAGTTTAGAGGGGCGTTATTTGATGATCTGTAATCATCAAAGTTGGGTGGATACCACGGTCAATCAATATGTCGGTTTAAAACGTATGCCGCTAACGCGCTTCTTTACCAAGTGGGAACTGATCTTTATTCCTTTTGTCGGTCAAGCCTTTAAAATTTTAGGTTTCCCGATGATGAAGCGCCATAGCAAGGCAGAAATTGCCAAAAATCCAGAGCTTAAAAATCGCGATCTGCAAGAAGCCCGTAAAGCCTGCGAGCAATTGCTCAGCCAGCCTTTTACCTTACTCAATTATTTAGAAGGCACACGCTTTACGCAAGAGAAGCACGATGCACAAAAATCTCCTTATACTCATCTACTTAAACCTAAAGCAGGTGGCTTAGCCCTGGCCTTAAAAATCTTAGGTGAAAAAGTCGATGCATTGGTGGATATGACCATTGTGTATGATGAGCATGTGCCTGAATATGGTGAGTTCTGGTTGGGTCATGTCAAACACATTGCAGTGAATCTACGCAAAATTGAAATTCCCACTTGGGTACTCGAGGGTGATTATGAAAGTGACCGTGAATATCGCGTGCGTTTTCATAAATGGGTACAACAGATTTGGACTGAAAAAGACCACCTGATTGAGCAAATGAAACAACAGTTGCATAAGCAACACGGTTAAAGGAACAGCATGAAACAGCCACAACACAAAGTTTTGAAATCTTCTTTTCACTTTGTTCAGCACGGATCATGGGGCTGGAAAGTCGCCTTGATCTATGACTTTTTGATGTTGGGGCTGATTACCTTTAACTTATTTTGTTTAGGGGCCAACGCATTTTTAATGAGTGATTATGCGGAATGGTTGTTTAACTTTATTCAATTACCGCAAGTGCTCGACTTTTACGAAGCCAGCTTACATCCTTGGGTGAAAACCACCGAAGGTTGGTTTACCTCATTTTTAGTGTTTGAGCTGTTCGTGCGTTGGATGATTGCGATTGTGTTTAAGCATCATCAACGTTGGTGGTTTTTCCCCTTTATTCATTGGTATGAAATTATTTCAATTTTGCCGATGTTCCGTTTCTTACGTTTAGGCCGTGCCTTTGCTATTGCCTATAACCTGCATAGCCATGGTTATACAGTGATTCCACAAAAATGGTATGCACGCGGCAATTTCTACTATCGCCTGCTGATGGAAGAACTCACCAGCCGTATTGTGTTGACCTTAATCAATGCAGTGAAAACCGAATTACAAAGCAGCACCACACATAAAAAATATATCGAAGACATCGTCAATCATCACCGTGAGTTACTCGCGACTGCTTTAGCCGATGTCTTGCAAGACTCTTTGGGCAAAGAATTACAGGCCCAGCGGCATGATATTGCTAAAAATGTGGGCTTGGTGGTCAATAAAGCCATTGAAGATACCCCAGAACTGTCACAAATGTTGCGCCTCATTCCGTTAGTTGGTGGACGTATTGAACAGCAGATTCAAAGTATTGGGCAGCGCTTAGGTGAAAATATTAGCCAAGGCTTGCTTGAACCCTTTACCCATAGTGAACAGGCACGCGATAATGCGACCTATAAAATGATTGCCGAGAAAGTCAGTCAAATTGCCATTGAAAACAACCCTGAAATTGACCGTTTGGTTGAATCAGCCGTGTTTGAAAGTTTGGATGCTTTACGTGAGCAGGTTAAGATCAAACAATGGCAGCAGGTATTGGCAGAAAAACAAGCTGACAAAGAATAAACAAGCATGAAAATATTTAGTCAAGATGCTAGAGAAATCATGCAAATTGTTCTAGGATTTGCTCTATTTTATAACATTACTTCGGCATAAATAATAAGTCGTGAACAAGTCTTAAGGAACAGGTATGGCTGATATCCGGATTACCGGCAGAATGGTTAATTTTACCCGATTAACCCTGGACACAAATGATCATGATGCTATCCGTGAACAACTGACACACATGCTGCAAGGTACCTCCTCACAAGGTACATTAGTCATTCTTGATTCAACCGTCGAACAAGAACTGATTGGTCTGATTCAACTGCTGATCAGCCTCGATTTACAACCGATGGCAGTGGTAGAAGGCGTACTTTCAGATGCGGCACGTTTGATCCAATTTCCTGTTTTACCAGCAGATCGCCCACTACAACGTATTAAAGCCACCAAAGAACAAGTCCTCGCTGCTGAGCCAGAAGCAGTTGAAACGACTGATAGCACTGAACAAACAGCAGAAAAAGCACCTGCTAATCGTATCGCGCATGCCACTTCATATCATGATGAAATGCTGCGTACAGGACAATGCTTAGTGCAAGATCACGGCGATATTATTTTAAGTGCAGGTGTCAATAGTGGTGCCGAAGTGATCGCTTCAGGAAATATACATATCTATGGTAGTGTTCGTGGTAGAGTGATTGCTGGCGCAGGCGGAAATCATGCGGCGCGCATCTTCTGCCATTCCTTAGAAGCAGAGTTGGTGTCTATTGCAGGAACCTATTGTGTCGCGGATGATATTCCGGCAGATATGACCAAGAAACCTGTACATATTTACTTAAATGATAGTCAAGAGCTTGTATTTCAGGCGCTTGAATTTTAACGTATAAATAATCACCAAAACACCCAAACTTAACATCGGGTGTTTGAACCATAACAGGAGTGGATTCGGTGGCGAAAATTGTTGTCGTAACATCAGGCAAAGGTGGCGTAGGTAAAACTACAACGAGTGCATCGTTTGCAACAGGTTTAGCCCTTCGTGGCCACAAAACTGTTGTGATCGATTTTGACGTAGGCTTACGTAACTTAGACCTTATCATGGGTTGTGAGCGCCGCGTGGTGTACGATTTTGTAAACGTATTAAATAACGAAGCACGCCTACAGCAAGCGTTGATTCGTGATAAAGATATTGAAAACTTATATATCCTCCCTGCCTCACAAACCCGTGACAAAGATGCCTTAACCGATGAAGGTGTGGCACGTGTGATGGACGAGTTAGCCCAAGAGTTTGATTACATTATTTGTGATTCGCCTGCAGGGATTGAGCGTGGTGCTATTTTAGCGATGTATCATGCTGACGAAGCGATTATTGTCACTAACCCTGAAATTTCTTCAGTACGTGACTCAGATCGTATTATTGGTATGCTTGATAGCAAAACCAAAAAAGTAGAAAATAACGAAGGTCGCATTCGTAAACACTTATGTATTACACGTTTCAACCCTGAACGTGCCGAAAAACAAGAAATGTTAACCATTGACGATATCTCAAAAGATATTTTAAAAGTGCCAACCTTAGGTGTGATCCCTGAATGTAAGAGCATCTTACAAGCATCAAACGAAGGTAAACCGGCGATTTTATATACCGACACCCCTGCAGGCCAAGCTTATGATGACTTAGTCGCACGTTTCTTAGGTGAAGATCGTCCTTACCGTCATTTAGAAGTCAAACAAAAAGGCTGGTTAGCACGATTATTTGGAGCTTAAGATGGCAGGATTTTGGAGTAAACTTTTTAGCGGCGAGGACAAGCCTTCTAGCGCACAAACTGCTAAAGATCGATTAAAAGTCATTGTCGCCTCAGAAAAAGGCTTAAGCAAACGCTTAACGCCTGAAAAAATTGAGCAAATGAAAAAAGAAATCATGCAAGTGGTGAGTCGCTACGTGCGTGGTGTCGATGAACAGCATATTCAAATGGCAGTCCGTTCTGAAGCCAATTTAGAAATGCTTGAAATGAATATCAATTTGCCTGAAGAACGATAATCTGAATTCTGATTAGTCAAGCAAATTGAATCAAGGCAAAATATGAGGATGGATCAGTAAGGTAATGCCTTACCCAGCCGCAAGACGAGAAGCTATGCTTCGAGTAGCTGGATCAGTAAGGCTTTGCCTTACCCAGCCGCAAGACGGGAAGCTTTGCTTCGAGTGGTTGGATCAACAAAGTGTAGACTTTGTCTAGCCGCAAGACGAAAAGCGCTGCTACAAGTGACTGGATCAGTAGAGCTTTGCTCCAGCGCTCATATGAAACGCGCCGCTTAGCGGCGTGTAGATCTTTTCTCGCTGATGTGAGGCTTGTGTTTAGCGCAAGCCGCGCTTTGATCCATATTTTTGCCTTTTTAATTTTGACAACAAGCCAAGGAGATTGCGATGGCATTATCTCAACCAGCAACGTTTAACGAAGAATGGTCAGATGAACGTGTATTTGCCTATTTAACTCAGCTGCCTCCTGCAGGTGTAAATGCAGATTTTCACGTGCTTTATCACGCATACAAACATATGCGTCCAAGCGATTATGAACGTTTATTGACTCAGTTTGTTGCCGATGGTCGTGATGTAAATGCCACCAACCCTGAAGGTCAACGTATTCATGACGTGATTGCTAAATTCCCGCGTCATAGTAGTGAATTTTTAAGCGTACTAGCTAAGTTCGCTTAAACCCTAAAAGCCTGCAGTAGCAGGCTTTTTTATACCTTAAATAAATACATCAGCAGCGGAAAACTCAGCACAAACAAAACGGTCTGTAAGCTAATCACCCCTGCCATTAATTGATGATTGCCCTTTAGATAACGGGTTAAAATATAAGCAGCTGAAGCCGTAGGCAAAGCAAAGAAGGTCAGCACGATTAAACTTTCTAAAGCAGGTAAAGCCAGTACTTGCGTCACACCATAAGCCAGCAAAGGCACCACCAGCAAACGCCCTAAACTATTGAAACTTAAACGCCAAATATCCAGTTTTAATGTTTGAAACTGTAAAGCTGCGCCTACTGCAAGCAAGCCGAGTGGCAAACTCACACTGCCCAATAACCCTATCAAATCATGTATACCTGTCGGCAAGCCTAAGCCTGTAAAGTTAAATACAATCCCAGCCACACAGCCAATAATTAACGGGTTTCGAATAATAGCCAGTAAGGTGCTGTAAATAGAATGATTTTGCTGAGCAAACGCCAATAAAGAAATAATATTGACTGTAGGAATCGCAATGGCGATCATCATGGCAAAGATTTTCATGCCATAAGCACCAAATAAGCTACTGACTAGAGCTAAGCCCATATAGGTATTAAAACGAATATGACTTTGTACATAAACACCAAATTGTGCAGGCTTAATATGAAAATAAAATTTTGCGAACCATAAACCGCAGCTCACCAGCAAAATTGTTATGAGCATGGCTGCAATGACCCACACTAAACTGGATAACTCTAAACTAACAAAAGCTAAGTTTTTAAACAGCAGTACAGGAAATAAAATAAAATAATTGAGTCGTTCTGCCCCACGCCAAAACTCTTCAGACAAAAAATGAAAATGCTTAAACGCATAACCTAAAGCAATCAGACTAATTAATGGCACTAAAGCCATAATAATAACAAGCATATTGTAAGTATCTTGAGGGGTTATTGCCTACTATAAAACCTGACTAGAATTTAAACAGCTATTTTTTTTGATTTTAGCAAGCATAAAAAAGCCTGCGCTTGGCAGGCTGTTTTGACTTAAACTAAAATTTCACGTTTACCATTGGCACCCATGGCACTGACAATACCGCCTTCTTCCATTTGGTCAATAATGCGTGCAGCACGGTTATAACCTAAACTAAACTTACGTTGTAGAGATGAGGTGGTGGCTTTACGGGTTTCAAGTACAAAGGCCACACACTGATCATATAAAGCATCACGATCTGAACCGCCCTCACCCTCTTCAAAGCCACGTGAGCTTGGCTCTTCATCATAAGGTGTTAGTATTTCATCAACATAATTTGGTGCGCCACGCTCACGCCATGCGTCACAAATACGATTGACTTCATCATCACTGATAAATGCGCCATGGACACGTTCAGGTTCAATTTTACCTGGTCCTAAAAACAGCATATCACCATGACCGAGTAAATCTTCTGCACCACTGGCATCCAAAATCGTGCGTGAGTCAATTTTAGAGTTGACGCGTAAGGCCGCGCGGGTTGGAATATTGGCTTTAATTAAACCTGTAATCACATCTACCGATGGACGCTGCGTCGCAAGCAGTAAGTGAATCCCTGCTGCACGCGATTTTTGCGCTAGACGCGTAATCATTTCTTCAGCTTTTTTACCCACTTGCATAATCATGTCAGCAAATTCATCCGCTACAATCACAATGGATGGTAAAGGTTGCAAGCGCGGCGCAAATTCCCCTGCTACAGATTCGCTGGCTTTCCACGTTGGATCGATTAAATCTTCGCCATTGGCCAAAGCTTCTTCAACTTTACGGTTGTAATCAGCCAATTTACGAATTTTTAAGAACGACATCAGTTTATAACGACGTTCCATTTCATTGACACACCAATTCAATGCATTAACAGCATCTTTCATGTCAGTCACAACAGGGGTTAATAGATGCGGAATGTCGCTATAGTTGGCAAGTTCAAGCTGTTTAGGGTCAATTAAAATGAGACGCAGTTGATCGGGATTATATTTAAGTAACATCGATAAAATCATCGAGTTCACCGCAACAGATTTACCTGAACCTGTCGTACCTGCCACCAACATATGTGGTGCTTTACCTAAATCCGCAATAACAGGGTTACCTGAAATGTCCTTACCCATGGCCATAGAAAGTAGGCCATTGGGATCAGTAAAGGCTGGGGTTTGGATTAACTCAATCAAACGTACCATTTCACGGGTGCTGTTTGGCACTTCAATCCCAATATACGGTTTACCCGGAATGACCTCTACCACACGTACCGATGCCATCGACATAGAACGTGCTAAATCACGTGAAATATTAGTTACCTTAGACGCTTTTACCCCTGGAGCTAAATCCAGTTCAAAACGTGTCACGACCGGCCCCGGCTGGGCTTCTACCACTTTAGCTTTAACGTTAAACTCTTGTAATTTGATTTCCAGTAGTTCAGACAAACGTGATAACTGCTCTTGGGTAAAATTGACTTTCTTGTTTGGATCAACTTTATCTAATAATTCAATCCCCGGTAATGGCGATAAATCTAAACGCTTTTGTGCCACTTGCATGGCACGTGACATTGGACGGCCATAAGCATCAGTAAGCGGTGCATCGAACTCATCTTCAAGTGCTTGTGGTTCACCTGCGGTTTGTTGCCATGCTTCAATAAATTCTTGTTTAGACAATTCTTTTTTAACTTCAATTGCCTCAGAGGCTGGTGATTTTGCATCAACTTCATGTCGTTCTGTGGCTGCTACCTTTGGCTCAAGCACTAAATCATCGCTACTCTTCTCTGCAGTGATTGGTGCTGGTTCAACAGCAGTCACATCAGCAACAGGCGTAGAGAATACTGGTGCTGTCACCATAGTTTGAATCGGGGCTTGTACAAAAGCTGAAGACTGAGCATAACTACTCGCTACTCGTGGCTGATCTTTTAAGATTTCATCAATCGCCGCTAATTCTGCTTCAAGCGCTTGATCTGCACTTGGTTGGGGTTGTTCTTTATCCGTCACTTTACTACGTACAGGTGCCACCACCACATCACTGTCTTCTTTTAAAGCCGATGTTTGCGGCACACTTTTAATCAAATCATCAAAGACTTGGTCATCATCCCAATCTACTTGGTCTTGTTTGAGCATTTTTAAGGGCTGTGTTGTGGGCTCAAATGTTTGCGTTGTAGGAATCTCTTCGTCAGCTGCTTTTAACAAAGCATCAATTTCTTGTTTTTGGGCTTCTTCACTATGTAAAGCACGCCATACTTCATTGCTTGCAGCTGCACGGCTTTGTTCTTCTTGCACACGGCGTGCCTCAGCAAAGCTGTGTTGCATATCTTGTTCAGCTTGGATTTTGGCTTGCGCTTCAGCTTCAATGCGATCGAGCTCAGCTTGCTTAGCCAATTCAGCTTGTCGTGCCTGCTCAAGCAAACGTTGTTCAGCTTCACGCTCTTTACTTAGCATTTCATTAAATAAACGCTCTGCCGCTGCCTCACGTACCGGTGCATGCTGCACAGGCTGATGCTCTGCTGCAGGCGTAATCACTGGACTTGGCTTGGCTACATCTGAGCTGGTCTTTTGACTGCTCAGCTCTGTGGTACGGTCAAATGCTGACTCACTTTCAGGTACATTTTTATAAAATAAATCTTGTAACTGAGTAGGTAAGGCTTTAAGGGTAGTGAGGGTTTTATTCCATTTCACCCCAAATGCGAGGGTAAACAGCACCACTAAAAACACAATTAAAAATGCCGCAGCGCCATAAATAGTCAGTAGGCCTGCCAAACTTTGTCCCAATTCATAGCCAATAATCCCACCTGAAGCATTGGCTAAAGTATCAGCAGGGACTTCCCAAAACAAATATAATAAGGTCGATGTAGCAAGCAGCATAAAAAATTGTGCCGCATAACGAAAAGGACGAGTCAGAAAACTATGTGGCCACCACACCTGAACCGCTTCAATAAAAAAGTAAAGCGGAATCAATAAACTTGCCCAGCCTAAAAAGCCAAACATTAAGTCGGCAAGCCATGCGCCTGCTACGCCACTGGCATTAGACACCTGTTGGGTATCACTAGAGATATGCATCCAACCTGGGTCAAACGGCGTATAGGTTACTGTTGCAAGGAACAAATATGTTCCAAATGAGAGCAAAAATAATGTCTGTAATAAGCGCTGTGCATAAGCACTCGACATTGCAGTCATATACGGTCCTATGGCTAAGTGGTTCAAAGTTTATGGCAGGTGAAGTGCCAACTAAAGAGCAATATTATGCACCTGTTGTACAAAAAAAGATGCAGCAGAATGCTTGGATATTGTTAACTCAATCGATAATGCTGGTTTTGTTGTCTATATAGTTTAAATCAATTTACATGATCAAAAATATCTACATTCAAGCGCTAAGACGGCTCATGCTTTTACCTGTATAATTCCATAAATTACTCAATAAAAAAAGGATGCCCTCGATGAGCGCTCGTCACTCACGCTTAATTATTTTAGGTTCAGGTCCAGCAGGCTATAGTGCAGCAGTTTATGCTGCGCGTGCTAACTTAAAACCTACTCTCATTGCAGGCTTACAACTCGGTGGTCAGCTGACCACCACCACAGAAGTTGATAACTGGCCTGGCGACCCTGAAGGTTTAACAGGCCCTGCCCTCATGGAACGCATGCAAGCACATGCTGAACGTTTTGGTACAGAAATCGTCTACGACCATATTAATGAAGTTGACTTAAGCCAACGTCCATTTGTCTTAAAAGGCGATATGGAAGAGTTTAGCTGTGATGCTTTAATTATTTGTACAGGTGCAACTGCTCAATACTTAGGTTTAGAGTCTGAACAAAAATTCATGGGTCAAGGCGTAAGCGCATGTGCGACCTGTGATGGTTTCTTCTATAAAGAACAAAAAGTCATGGTCGTTGGCGGTGGTAATACTGCAGTTGAAGAAGCACTTTATTTGTCTAACATCGCCTCACACGTCACTTTAGTGCATCGCCGTGACAGCCTACGTTCTGAGAAGATTCTACAAGATCACCTTTTTGCCAAAGAAAAAGAAGGCAAAATCAGCATCATTTGGAACCATCAAGTCGAAGAAGTGTTGGGTGATCAGACTGGCGTGACCGCAGTACGTTTAAAATCAACTCAAGATGATTCAACCCAAGACGTTGATGTATCTGGTCTATTTATTGCCATTGGTCATAAACCAAATAGCAGCATGTTTGAGGGTCAATTACAATTACGTGATGGCTATATTCAAGTCCAAAGTGGTACTTCAGGCAATGCAACACAAACTTCAGTTCCTGGTGTTTTTGCTGCAGGTGACATTGCCGATAGCATTTACCGTCAAGCGATTACTTCAGCGGGTTCTGGTTGTATGGCTGCACTGGATGCAGAAAAATACTTGGATGCCTTAGGCGAATAAGTTTTTTTTACCATTTAGTAAAACCACCCTTTTGCGGTGGTTTTATTTTGTCTAACAATCAGTTATAAAGTGCCGACCGTTTCTCAAGACTTACTAATAAGAGTTTCTCATGACAACAAATTGGACGGACGGCTATCATACGGATGTGAATTACACATATGGCTACTATCGAGATTTAAGTCCAAACTTTCAAAAGTTTTGCTTATTACTCAATGGTGTTGAATGTAGTGATAGCTTAACTGAACACCAGCATTGCGAATTAGGCTTTGGCCAAGGGGTAAGCATTAATATACATGCTGCTTCAAATATAGGGACATTTTATGGCACGGATTTCAATCCTGCACATGCCGCACATGCCAACCTCATGGCAGAGCACAGTCAGGCCGCGCATCATTTTTTTGATGCCAGTTTTGATGAACTCCTTGAGCATGACTTACCTCAATTTGATTCCATTAGTTTACATGGTATTTGGAGTTGGATTAGTCACCGCAATCAACACATTATTTTAAAATTTATTCGTAAATTTTTAAAACCCAAAGGGATTGTCTATATCAGTTATAATTGCTTAACTGGCTGGGCAGCCAATATGCCACTGCGTGAACTACTACATAGCCATTTTCACTTCAATAGCACCAGTATTCAGCCGGCACAAAAAGTCAAAGATGCGCTAGCGTTTAGCCAAAGCTTATTACAGCAAGGTCCAGAGTTTAGCAAAAAAAATCCTTTTGCCTTAGACAAACTTAAGAGCTTACAACAACAAAATCC
The DNA here is from genome assembly GCF_059515825.1 of Acinetobacter sp. CY17. Lineage (NCBI taxonomy): Bacteria > Pseudomonadati > Pseudomonadota > Gammaproteobacteria > Moraxellales > Moraxellaceae > Acinetobacter > Acinetobacter sp. CY17. The sequence goes on along the minus strand of NZ_JCAKMX010000024.1, from coordinate 4,227 downwards.
TGACTATTTGATTCACGAATATCTCAATCAAGATTGGCAGTGTTTTTCCTTTCAACAAGTGGTACGTACTTTAGAAGAAATTAAACTGTCCTTTGCCAGTAGCACCAATTTAGATGTGCATCTAGATGACATTAATTTTAGCCAGCAACATCAGCAATTTTTAAATCAAATTGAGCACCCTATTTTTAAAGAACAATGCCGTGATTACTTTGCAAATACTCAATTTAGGAAAGATTTATTTATTCGCGGTAAAAATACGCTCTCCGCTTTACAAATTCAGCAACGTTTACGTCAAACTCGCTTTGTCTTACTCAGTTCTGCAGAATCTCTACCTACAACGATTCAAGGACATTTAGGTGAATTTAATCTGTTACAAGAGATTTACCAGCCCTTAGCCCAGCACTTCAAATGCATTCAATATAAGAGCCAAAGCTTATTTGAACTCGAACATGCCTTGCCTAACTTAAGTTACGCGCAGCTGCTCAATGCTTTGGTGATTTTATGTCATTTAAATTTAGCCCAGCCTTGTCAAAACAAAGTCCCCAATAGCACTGTTCAATCCAGCCAAGCCTTAAATCGTTATATCTTAGAACAGGCCAGCTATCACCAAAACTATCAGGTATTAGCCAATCCAATGACAGGGATTGGTATTGCCGTCTCGCAAATTGAAGCTTTGTTTTATCGTGGTTATTTCTTTGAGCAGCTTCGCCTCCCTGAAGACTTAGCTGAATATGCACAGCAAAACTTTGATCAGTTAAATTGGCATTTATTAGATGATCATCAGCAACCTTTGCTCGAGCGTCAAGCCAGCTTAGTCTATTTAAGCCAACAAGCCCAACTCTTTATTCACCAAGCAAAACCATTGATTGCGAAACAATTGGCTTTATTTAGCTAAAATGGTTAAGGATCGGCTAAGATAAAGTCGATCCTTTTGAATATGTGTCGATCATGCAGCTGCAATCTGAGTTTATTTTCCCTGATCCTATTCAAGCCGACCCCGAAGGACAAGGTTTGATTTGTATTGGTGCCAATCTTGCGCCAAGTACCTTATTAGAAGCGTATCGGCACGGCTTATTTCCTTGGTTTTCCGAAGGTGAACCAATCTGTTGGTGGTGTCCAGAACCCCGTTGCATTATTCGCCCATTTGATTACAAACCGAGTAAATCTTTAGTACGTAATATGAAAAAGTTTGATTATACAATTACAGTCAATCAAGCTTTTGAGCAAGTAATCCATGCTTGTAGCATGCCGCGCAGTTATGCTGCCGATACATGGATTTGCGAAGACATTATTCAAGGTTATTGCCAACTGTTTCAGCTCGGCTATGCGTATAGTGTAGAAGTCTGGCAACAAGATCAGTTGGTTGGTGGCTTATATGGCGTCAGCATTGGTAAAGGCTGTTTTGGTGAGTCGATGTTTAGTCGGCAAACCGACGTTTCTAAAATGGCATTTTATACCTTAATGCTCATTGGACAAGACAATCAGCTGCCTTGGATTGATTGCCAACTGGTGAATGACCATCTATTAAGTTTAGGTGCGAGTACACTTTCTCGCCAAGCCTATCTTAATTCGTTACAAGATGTGATAAATGCCCCTGCTGTCGATTGGAAAAAATATCAGGACAGTGTATTTTCAAGTAAAACAATAGCGCAAAACATGTGCCTAAATGAATGATAAATAGCTAGAGGGAACTTGTTATGAATTCTTATCACCCGCAGTCCCTGTTAAATGATTTACAGTATTACATTACGCCTCCGCATAATTGCAGTTACTTGGAGAAAAAATCTGCGCGGATGGTGTTTTTAGATCCGGCACATCGTATTGATGTTGTGACGCTATCTGAATTATCACGCTTAGGTTTTCGCCGTAGTGGGGATTTTGTTTATCGTCCGGAATGCCATCTATGCCGCCAATGTTTGTCTTGCCGTGTACCGGTTCAAGACTTTCACATGAATAGTCAACAAAAAAAGGCTTGGAAACGCAATCAAGACTTAAGCATTAAAATTACCCGCACTCAAGATGCCACCTCCATTCATTATGATTTATATGAGCGCTACATTAACCAACGTCATGCTGATGGGGATATGTATCCACCCAGTGAAGACCAGTTTGAAAAGTTTTTAATGCATACCTGTACCGAGAGTTTTTTTTTAGAACTCTGGCAAGATCAACGTTTAGTCAGCGTATCCACCTGTGATCCGCTTGATGACGGTATTTCTGCGGTGTATACCTTTTTCGATCCAGATGAGAATCGTCGATCTTTAGGTGTTTATGCGATTTTAAAGCAGATTGAATATGCTCAGCAAAAAGGCTTGCCGTTTGTTTATTTAGGCTATTGGGTACCACATTCAGATAAAATGAATTATAAATCGCAGTATGTACCGCTTGAATTACTCATTGATGGACAATGGCGTCGCCTAAATCGGATTTTAAATAAAGATGAAATTCAGCAGCTTGGGCGATCATTGATGACCACCCTGCCCTCAGGTTGGAACAACTCCATTATCAAATGATTTATTTGAAGAGTTGAGCAAAATCATCACTACATGCTTTGACCATAATAATGGCATGTTCACGCGTGCCATCAGGCTTCGGATAATAATTTTTACGTAAATCAATTTGATGAAAATCTGCCTTTTCATACAATTTAATTGCTGCAATGTTGCTTTGACGCACTTCCAAAAAAATCTGTAATGGATTATTTTGAAGCATCTCTAGCGATTGACTGAGCAACTCATAACCCAAACCTTGGCCTTGCTGACTTGGATCAATCGCCATAAGCAGTAAGTTAGCTTCGTCTAATACAGGCTGCAAAATACAAAAACCCAATACCTGACCATTTTTTTCAATCACAGTACTTTGATACTGTTCAACTGCTTGCGAAAATTGCTTTTCGCTCCACGGGTGGCTTTGAACTTTGTTCTCAATTTGAGTCACAACAGCAACATCAGCTGCTTGCATAAAACGAATCATGTTCGTTATCTACGTTAGTTAAATAAAATTGGCATTATAAAAACTTTATTTCAAAAAGCCAGCGATAAAAAAAGCGTCCCAAAGGGACGCTTTTTTTCACACAATTAATACTTATGCAGTTACTTTAGCAACAACACCAGCACCAACTGTACGACCACCTTCACGGATCGCAAAACGTAGACCTGGGTCCATTGCGATTGGGTGGATTAATTCTACTGACATTTCTACGTTGTCACCAGGCATAACCATTTCAACGCCGTCTTGAAGAGAGATTGCGCCAGTTACGTCAGTTGTACGGAAGTAGAACTGTGGACGGTAACCGTTAAGGAATGGAGTATGACGACCACCTTCTTCTTTAGAAAGTACGTATACTTCTGCGTCGAATTTAGTGTGTGGCTTGATCGCACCTGGTTTAGTTAATACTTGACCACGTTGAACGTCTTCACGCTTAGTACCACGTAGAAGAACACCACAGTTCTCGCCCGCACGACCTTCGTCAAGAAGTTTACGGAACATTTCTACGCCAGTTACAGTTGTTTTAACTGTGTCTTTGATACCAACGATTTCAACTTCTTCGCCTACTTTCACGATACCTGATTCAACACGGCCAGTGACTACTGTACCACGACCAGAAATAGAGAATACGTCTTCGATTGGCATTAAGAATGCTTTATCGATTGCACGTTCTGGTTCTGGGATGTAAGAGTCAAGCGCTTCAACAAGAGCTACAACAGCTGATTCGCCGTATTGACCTTGGTCACCGTTAAGTGCAGCTAAAGCTGAACCACGGATGATTGGAGTATCATCACCTGGGAAGTCGTAAGTAGAAAGAAGTTCACGAACTTCCATTTCTACTAATTCAAGAAGCTCTTCGTCGTCTACAAGGTCGCATTTGTTTAAGAATACAACGATGTAAGGTACACCTACCTGACGAGAAAGAAGGATGTGTTCACGAGTTTGTGGCATTGGACCATCAGTCGCAGCACATACAAGGATCGCACCGTCCATTTGAGCAGCACCAGTAATCATGTTTTTAACATAATCGGCGTGGCCCGGGCAGTCTACGTGAGCGTAGTGACGGATTGGAGAATCGTATTCTACGTGTGAAGTATTAATTGTAATACCACGTGCTTTTTCTTCTGGTGCTGAGTCAATTGCAGCGTAGTCTTTCGCTTCGCCACCAAATTGTTTAGCACATACAGTTGCAATCGCAGCTGTTAAAGTTGTTTTACCATGGTCAACGTGACCAATTGT
>NZ_JCAKMX010000023.1:0-47121 GCF_059515825.1 Acinetobacter sp. CY17 | reverse complement strand
AAGAACAACTTGTTGTGGATTCTTACCGGTCGCCAATCTTTCGTTAAGGAGGTGATCCAGCCGCAGGTTCCCCTACGGCTACCTTGTTACGACTTCACCCCAGTCATCGGCCACACCGTGGTAAGCGTCCTCCTTACGGTTAGACTACCTACTTCTGGTGCAACAAACTCCCATGGTGTGACGGGCGGTGTGTACAAGGCCCGGGAACGTATTCACCGCGGCATTCTGATCCGCGATTACTAGCGATTCCGACTTCATGGAGTCGAGTTGCAGACTCCAATCCGGACTACGATCGGCTTTTTGAGATTAGCATCCTCTCGCGAGGTAGCAACCCTTTGTACCGACCATTGTAGCACGTGTGTAGCCCTGGTCGTAAGGGCCATGATGACTTGACGTCGTCCCCGCCTTCCTCCAGTTTGTCACTGGCAGTATCCTTAAAGTTCCCACCCGAAGTGCTGGCAAATAAGGAAAAGGGTTGCGCTCGTTGCGGGACTTAACCCAACATCTCACGACACGAGCTGACGACAGCCATGCAGCACCTGTATCAGAGTTCCCGAAGGCACCAATCCATCTCTGGAAAGTTCTCTGTATGTCAAGACCAGGTAAGGTTCTTCGCGTTGCATCGAATTAAACCACATGCTCCACCGCTTGTGCGGGCCCCCGTCAATTCATTTGAGTTTTAGTCTTGCGACCGTACTCCCCAGGCGGTCTACTTATCGCGTTAGCTGCGCCACTAAAGCCTCAAAGGCCCCAACGGCTAGTAGACATCGTTTACGGCATGGACTACCAGGGTATCTAATCCTGTTTGCTCCCCATGCTTTCGTACCTCAGCGTCAGTATTAGGCCAGATGGCTGCCTTCGCCATCGGTATTCCTCCAGATCTCTACGCATTTCACCGCTACACCTGGAATTCTACCATCCTCTCCCATACTCTAGCTTCCCAGTATCGAATGCAATTCCTAAGTTAAGCTCAGGGATTTCACATCCGACTTAAAAAGCCGCCTACGCACGCTTTACGCCCAGTAAATCCGATTAACGCTCGCACCCTCTGTATTACCGCGGCTGCTGGCACAGAGTTAGCCGGTGCTTATTCTGCGAGTAACGTCCACTATCCTAGAGTATTAATCTAAGTAGCCTCCTCCTCGCTTAAAGTGCTTTACAACCAAAAGGCCTTCTTCACACACGCGGCATGGCTGGATCAGGCTTTCGCCCATTGTCCAATATTCCCCACTGCTGCCTCCCGTAGGAGTCTGGGCCGTGTCTCAGTCCCAGTGTGGCGGATCATCCTCTCAGACCCGCTACAGATCGTCGCCTTGGTAGGCCTTTACCCCACCAACTAGCTAATCCGACTTAGGCTCATCCATTAACGCAAGGTCCGAAGATCCCCTGCTTTCCCCCGTAGGGCGTATGCGGTATTAGCAGTCGTTTCCAACTGTTGTCCCCCATTAATGGGCAGATTCCTAAGCATTACTCACCCGTCCGCCGCTGAATCCAGTAGCAAGCTACCTTCATCCGCTCGACTTGCATGTGTTAAGCCTGCCGCCAGCGTTCAATCTGAGCCATGATCAAACTCTTCAGTTTAAAATCAATAGTGCCTATAGGGCACCAATCTTGGCTCATCAATTACTGACAAAAAATTTGCTCAAATAAACTTCGAGAAATTCTTACCAATTATCAATGAAAATATATTCGATTGATCAACCAGTAAAAATCCACACAAGTTGTTCTTCATAATCTCTTAATGATTAACTTTATAGCTCGTCGCTAAAAAGCTAAAACACATTAAAACTCAACAACTTAACACTTCGTGCTAAATCTATTGCGCTTTACTGCGTTGGTATGCTGGCCATTATAGGTAGTTTTTTTTGCTTAGCAAGCGCTATTTATAAAATTATATTATGAATGTTTATTTTTTAACCTAAGAAATCAATAAAACCTATTTTAAAGCAGAAAAATCTGTTTTTTAGCTCAATTAACTGTGTTCTTTATTAAATGTCCCATCACTTCTAATAATATTTGTTGTTTACCCGCATAGTCTTCTGCCATAAACAACATCTTTGCGCGTTTAGGTAAACGTTCTTGAACTAAAGCAAATAATAAATAAAAAGCTGGGATATCTAATTGCTGAAAATGCCACATGACATCTTGATATTGATGCTGCTTTAACGCTGGATGTGTATAGTCAAATAAAAATGTAAGTATGCTTTGAATATGTTGGTCATGCCAATCTTGTGTTTGGTAGTACATAGTTGTGTCTTGATTATAATAATCACTTTATTATTCATATTTTTGCCATATATCAAATGACAGTTTTTAAATATTCACTATGTCGCAAATTAATGTATAGCTATAAATGATCATGCCATAAAAAAAGCGCTTTTCTTCACCTTTCGCTGCATAGTACATTTTTTCATCTTTGTTTAGACTCAAACTTATTTACACTATGTTTGACTCATGCCAACTCAACTTTTACCCCGTTTAGGCTTATTGCTAGGTGGCTTAATGCTGCTTGCCTTTGCAGTTGCCCTATCTATTCGTTCTAATCTAGGCACATCGCCAATTTCATCTTTGCCGTATGTATATAGTTTTATATTACCTTTTTCTGTAGGTACGCTGACTATTTTTATGCACGTCTTGATGATTGCGCTTCAAAAACTATTATTGAAGGATGATTTTCGCTGGACACGCTGGCTGCAATTACCTGTAGGCCTTATTTTTGGTCTAGGGATTGATCTTATGTTATGGCTAACACAAAGTTGGTCACCCATCACCTATCTACAACAACTTTTATATTGTTTGATGAGCTGCGCTATCACTGCTATTGGCGTATGTATGATCATCAAAGCCAATTTAATTTTTTTGGCTGGTGAAGGCTTATATCAAGCGTTTTCTTTGCGCTTTCATTGGAACTTTGGCTCATGCAAACTTTATGGAGATATCGTCTTGATTGTTATTGCAGTGATGAGTTCTTTATTGGTGTTGCATCAAGTCTTGGGTGTACGCGAAGGCACCATCATTGCTGCGGTGTTAGTCGGTATTTTAGTAAAGATGATTTTGCCACGTTTGGCCTTTATTGAATTTAAATAAAATTAATAACTAAATAGCACTTCAAACGCTTATTTTAGGCATAAAAAAAGAAAGAGATCTCTCCCAAAATCTCTCTCTCGGAGTTAGATCATCAAATGCGATCCAGTGTGTCTTATTATAATTATTTTCGTTAAATTCTTTACTCAAAATTAAGATATCTTCCTTGAATGATATTCCTAATTTACACCCTCTGGACTGTGTTCTACAGTCATAAGATGAAATCCATCCTAACGAGATTTTTTCTCAAACGCAAGCGATTGGAAAAAATTAAACCTTGTTTTTATAAGGTTTTTTTTGAATTTACTTATTAATAATACAAATATAAAACTTTAGTCACAAAAAAAGCAGACCAAAGTCTGCTTTTTTTCAATCACTTAAAACAATTTAAGCGTGAGTGATTAATCTACAAAAGTCACTTTAGCAATGGCTTTTTTGCTGGCTTGTACAATTAAAGTCGATTTTTCTTTGACCGAATAGCTAGTATCTACTGCTTGCCAATCCACTTTTACTGCACCACGGCCTAAAGCATCTTTGGCTTGTGCTGAATTTTTCACCAAACCTGCTTCACGTAAAATTGAAGTAATAAATAATTCACCACCAAATTCAGACAATGAAATCGTGATTTCTGGCGTACCTTCAGGTAATTCACCCTCAGTAATAATATTACCTGCACCTTTATGCGCATTGGCAGCCGCATCGCTTCCGTGGAAACGTTCAACCAATTCAAGCGCAAGAATCTTTTTCACTTCTTGTGGGTTACGACCTTCAGCCACTTCTTTAAGCAATTGTTGAATTTCTTCAACTGACTTAAAGCTTAAAAGATCAAAGTAACGCTCAATTAAGGCATCTGGCATAGAAAGTACTTTTTGGTACATCGCGCCCGGTGCATCAAACACAGCAATATAGTTGCCTAAAGATTTAGACATCTTATTCACGCCATCTAAACCTTCAAGAATTGGCACGGTAATACATACTTGTGCTTCTTGGTCATAACGACCTTGTAAGGTACGACCCATCAATAAGTTAAAGGTTTGGTCTGTACCACCAAGCTCAACGTCTGCTTCTAAAGCCACTGAGTCATAACCTTGTACCAATGGGTATAAGAATTCATGAATGGCAATTGGCTGATGGCTGTTATAACGCTTGGTAAAGTCATCACGCTCTAACATACGTGCCACAGTTTGCTGTGAAGCCAATTGAATTAAATCAGCTGCAGATTTTTGACCAAACCATTCTGAGTTAAATACAACCTTGGTTTTAGCAGGATCAAGAATCTTAAACACTTGTTCTTGATAGGTTTTGGCGTTTTCTAACACTTTTTCACGCGACAATGGCGGACGTGTAGCACTCTTACCTGTTGGGTCGCCAATCATGGCAGTATAATCACCAATCAAGAAATACACTTCATGACCAAGGTCTTGGAATACTTTTAATTTGTTAATTAAAACCGTGTGACCAAGGTGTAAGTCAGGTGCTGTCGGGTCAAAGCCCGCTTTAATTTTTAATGGACGATTCTGTTTTAATTTCTTTAGAAGATCTTCTTCAGAAATAATTTCGTGGGTGCCTCGTTGGATGAGGGCAAGTTGTTCTTCAGCCGGCAGGAAATTTGACATCACAAAATCCAAATAGATCAGTTATACAATTTGTGCGATATACTAACACTTTTTCAGCATCTTGCAGGCTTTAGAATAATCATGACAGCGATCTATATTGGGGTAATGACCGGCACAAGTATGGATGGTGTCGACATTGTTGCTGCTTCTTTTGATCCTCTGCAACTTCATGCCACCCTTACTTTGCCTTTTGATCCAGACCTGCGTGATGAACTGATGGCATTAACTTTACCAGATGACAACGAAATTGATCGTATGGGGAAAGCCGATGTTGCACTCGCGCAAATGATTGGACATGGTATCAATCAACTCATTGAAAACAATAATTTAGAGCGTAGTCAAATTAAAGCGATTGGTTCACATGGCCAAACCATCCGTCATCGTCCTGAACATGGCTTCACTTTACAAATTGGCGATCCGAATATCATTACCGAAATCACCCAAATTCCAGTGATTTCAGATTTTCGTCGTCGTGATATGGCAGCAGGTGGTCAAGGTGCCCCGCTTGTGCCCGCGTTTCATCAGGATATTTTTCAGCATGAATCCATTCATCGCGTGATTTTAAATTTAGGTGGCATTGCCAATGTGAGCATGTTACCTGCAGGTCAACCTGATCAGGTGTTTGGTTTTGATACAGGTCCTGCCAATATTTTAATGGACGCGTGGTGCCACCGTTATACGGGTCAACCCTACGATGAAAATGGCAATTGGGCTGCCTATGGCAATGCTATTCGCAGTTTGCTGGATCGCTTGCAAGCGCATGAGTTTTTCTCAAAAGAACCACCTAAAAGTACTGGCCGTGAAGACTTTAACCTAGAGTGGCTCGATGAACAAATTGCTGATTGGCGCAGCAGTTTAGAATATGACGAACTCGAAGACACGCCTGAAAATGTGCAAGCCACCTTAATGAAACTCACCACACGTGCCATTAAAAAAGCCATTTACCGTTCAAATATGGATACAGGCGAAGTTTATGTGTGTGGTGGTGGTGCCTATAACTCACATTTACTCGAACAGTTGCGTTGGCGTTTACGTAAACATCAATGGACGGTGCAAACCACAGCAGATTTAGGGCTTAGCCCAACATGGGTCGAAGCCACAGCCTTTGCTTGGTTAGCAATGCGTTTTGTAACTCAGTTGAGTGGAAATTTACCTGCTGTAACGGGTGCCAATGGCTACCGTGTTTTAGGTACGATGACTTACGTATAATTGATACAGACATAAAAAAAGCCCCAACTCTGGGGCTTTTTTATCACAATCTTTAGATTGAGAAAGAAGAACCACAACCACAAGTTGTTGTCGCATTTGGGTTTTGCACCACAAAGCGCGAACCTTCTAAACCTTCAATATAATCGACAACAGAGCCAACTAAATATTGGTAACTTAAAGAGTCAACCAACATTTTTACATCGCCATTTATAAACTCTGCATCATCTTCATTTTGGCTTTCAGCAAAGTTAAAGCCATAAGAGAAACCTGAACAACCACCACCTGTTACATAAACACGTAACATTAAATCTTGGTTGCCTTCGCTCTCACGCAATTGGCGAACTTTGTTCGCAGCACTATCCGTCAGCTCAAGCGCTTGATCAGTCATGGGGAGATTCCTCTAGTTAATCTGGTGGTCTTATGCGGCTAAGACAATTATGCAGTATAGCATAATCAATATATGGGGCACTTTTGAAGCTTTAAAGTGCTTAAAGTTGAGCTATTTTATCAAGTTTATTTTTCGAACAATATCAAAATTGCTTAGGTTTTGGCTTTTTTCTAATTTCCTTTAGAATGAGGCTACTTTTTCTCTGTTCGATAATTTCATGATTCAGTTAGAGCAACTTTCTTTACGTCGCGGTGGACGTGTTCTTTTTCAAAAAGCGTCTATGCAATTGCATCCTGGTTGGAAAATTGGTTTAACAGGGGTCAATGGCGCTGGTAAATCGACTTTATTTTCCGCGCTACTTGGTGGTATGGAATCCGACAGCGGTAGTTTAACTCGTCCATCGGTATGGACGGTTGCGCATATGGCACAGGAAATCAAAGCGCTGGATATGAAAGCGATTGATTTTGTCTTGTCGGGCGACGAAGAATATTGGGATATTCAACACAAACTGGCTCATCCTGAACAATTAAATAATGATGAAATGGCGCATCTATATGGTCGTTTTGATGAAATTAATGGTTATTCTGCGCCATCGAAAGCATCACAACTCATGGCAGGTTTAGGCTTCTTTGAACATCAGTCTGAGCTTGATGTTTCAAGTTTTTCGGGTGGTTGGCGTATGCGTTTGAATTTGGCGCGTACCTTAATGAGCCGTTCAGATCTACTGTTGCTTGATGAACCGACTAACCATTTAGATTTAGATGCGATTTTATGGCTTGAAGATTGGCTCAAAGCCTACGAAGGTACCTTAATCCTAATTTCGCATGACCGTGATTTCTTAGATGCGATTACCGATCATATTCTACATATCGAAAATCAAGAACTCGTACTATATACAGGTAACTATTCAACCTTTGAACGTACCCGTAGTGAACGCTTAGCACAGCAACAACAAGCTTTTGAAAAGCAACAAGAAACGCGTGCACACTTACAAAAGTTTATTGACCGTTTTAAAGCCAAAGCCACCAAAGCCAAACAAGCACAAAGCCGTATCAAGCAATTAGAACGTATGCAGGAACTTTCTGCTGCGCATGTAGATACGCCATTTACCTTTAGTTTCCGTGAACCAACCAAAATGAGTTCGCCGCTATTACAAATGGAAAGTGCAGATATTGGTTATGGCGACAAACTTATTGCCACCAATATTCATCTCCAAATTACCCCAAATAGCCGTATTGGTTTATTGGGTATGAATGGTGCAGGTAAATCTACCTTAATTAAATCCTTAGTAGGTGATCTACCGTTATTACGTGGCGAACGTAAAGCCTCTGAATTACTAAATATTGGCTACTTTGCTCAGCATCAAATGGATGCTTTAGACGGTACAGCCAGCCCAATGCTGCAACTAGCACGGATCGCCGATCCTAAAATTTCTGAAGCTAGCTTACGCTCGTTTTTAGGTAGTTTTGGTTTTAGCGGCGAGCGTATGGATACACCAAGTGAAAGCTTCTCAGGCGGTGAACGTGCACGTTTAGCACTGGCTTTAATTGTATGGCAACGTCCAAACGTATTGGTACTCGATGAACCGACCAACCATTTAGACTTAGATATGCGTCATGCCTTAACTATGGCATTGCAAGATTTTGAAGGTGCGGTGGTCTTGGTATCGCATGAACGTCAACTCATTGCTAGCGTCTGTGACGAATTGATTTTGGTCAATAATGGACGCTGTCGCGAGTTCGATGGTGACTTAGTTGCCTATGCCGAATGGTTACGTCAAGCACGTATTGAGATGATGAAAAACGCGCAGCAACCTGCTGTGCCTGTGACTTCACAGGTCTCGGATAAACCTGTGATATCTAAACTCGATAAAGAAGCACAGCGTAAGTTAGCTGCACAGCGCCGTGAGCAAACGCGCCCAATTCGCAAAAATATCGAGAAAAATGAAGCGCAAATTGCCAAGCTACAACCTCGTTTAGCCGAAATTGAAACATTGCTAGGTGATACTGCCCTGTATGAAGCCAACCGTAAAGATGAGCTACTTAAACTCATGAATGAGCAATCGGAACTTAAAGGCAAAGTCGAACAAGCTGAAGAACAAATGCTTGAGCTGATGATGGAACTTGAAGATCTCGAAGCTTCATTTGAAGATTAATTGAAGATATACACAGCTGCCTAAAAGTTATCCACAGCTTAGGCAAACAAACAGTGACTTATCCTCAGTAAAAGAGCACCTCTAGGGGTGCTTTCTTAGCTCTAAAGACTGAAATCTCTACAGGGGATAACTCAAAAGTTATCCACAGTTTTGGCAAACAATACTAACTTATCCGCACATCAGGTTTATTGTATTTATTTTAAAAAGCGTAGTTCGTTTATCTTCCATGCTTGATCATAAGCCCAAGTTTCTTGAATCTTACGTTGATCTGCTAGTGTAATCAGAACCTTACAGTGTTGATTATCTAAATCAAAATCAAAATCTTCAGCGATGACATCTAATTTTTGTGGTTTCCACACCCCATTTTGCACTGCATGTGCAATTAAATCGTAACGGGTATAATTGCTTTCGACACGACCTTCTTGTTCATATACCACTTTAAATTGCTCAGCTTCATATTGAGCTAACACATCATAATTGCCAGTAAAAAATGCCTCCATCCAAATATCACGGATGCCTTCTAATTGCGTCGTATCCATCTTATTCACCTCAATTGAGTCACGATCATTGACGACTTTTAATTTCAACATAGCATAAAAAAAGCGCCCCGAAAGGCGCTTTTTACAATTTAATACGATGGCTAATTAGGCATCGATATCCGCATTGAGGGCATTTTCTTCAATAAAGGCACGACGTGGTTCTACATCATCACCCATTAAGCAAGAGAACATACGATCAGCTTCAATCGCATCATCGATGGTTACTTGTAACATGTTACGGTTTTCAGGATCCATCGTGGTTTCCCAAAGTTGTTCCGCGTTCATTTCACCCAAACCTTTATAGCGTTGGATCATCATGCCACGACGAGAGTCTTGCAAAATTTGCTGCCAAACTTGGTGGAAAGTAGATACTTGAATTTTGCGCTCGCCTTTTTGTAAATAAGCACCTTCTTCAAGTAAGCTAAACCAGCTCTTCGAGTTCTTTAACAAACGTGCATATTCAGCTGATGCCAATAAAGTCTGATCTAGCAAATAAGCATGTGGCAAATTATGCACATACACAGTAATACGTGGGTAATACGCAATCACTGCATTGCCATCAGCATCTTGCTTTTCAAAACTCTCTAAAGACAATTCAGGACGTAGATTTTCTTGTTGCTTGGCAATTGCTAAACGTAATTGCTCACCCCAAGTTTCTACATAATCACGATCTGTAACTTGATCTAGTTTAAAGGCGTCTAGACCCAATAAACCATCAAGTAAGGTTGCAGGATAACGCTGCGTTAAACGCTGAATACTCTTTTGCGAGGTTTGATAATCTGCAATAACAGCTGCCAATGCTTCACCACGAATTGCCGGTGCTTCAGCGCTGATATGTAATTCTAGATCATCAATTGCGTTTGAAATTAAATACGTTTCTAATGCATCGTTATCTTTAATATATTGCTCTTGCTTGCCTTTTTTCAGTTTATACAACGGTGGCTGAGCAATATAAATATGACCACGTTCAACCAATTCTGGCATTTGACGGAAGAAGAACGTCAGCAACAAGGTACGGATGTGCGAACCATCCACGTCAGCATCGGTCATGATGATGATTTTGTGGTAACGCAATTTGTCTGGGTTATATTCTTCGCGACCAATACCACAGCCCAGTGCGGTAATTAAAGTACCTACTTCAGCTGAAGAAATCATACGGTCGAAGCGCGCACGTTCTACGTTTAAGATTTTACCTTTCAGTGGCAAAATGGCTTGCATCTTACGGTTACGACCTTGCTTTGCCGAACCACCCGCAGAGTCACCCTCGACGAGATAAAGTTCTGATAAAGCTGGATCTTTTTCTTGGCAATCGGCTAATTTACCTGGTAAACCTGCAATATCCAGCGCACTTTTACGACGCGTCATTTCACGCGCTTTACGTGCTGCATCACGCGCACGTGCTGCATCAATAATTTTACCAGCAATTGATTTAGCCGCTTGCGGGTTCTCTAATAGATACTCAGAGAACGACTTATTCATGGCTTGTTCGACCGCTGTTTTCACTTCACTCGACACCAATTTTTCTTTAGTTTGTGAAGAGAATTTTGGATCAGGTACTTTCACTGAAACAATGGCAGTTAAACCTTCACGCGCGTCATCACCAGATACTGCAACTTTCTCTTTTTTGAGTAAGTTTTCGTTTTCCATATAGTTGTTTAAACCACGCGTTAATGCCGCACGGAAACCAGCTAAATGTGTACCACCATCTTTTTGCGGAATGTTGTTGGTAAAACAACGTACGTTTTCTTGATATGAATCATTCCACTGTAAAGCAACTTCTACCCCAATGCCATTTTCAGCTTGTGTAGTGAAATGGAAGATTTCATTGAGATGAGTTTTACCTTGGTTAATATATCTAACAAACTCAGATAAACCACCAGCAAAATCAAATACATGTTCTACGTTAATACGTTCATCACGCAAAACAATACGTACACCGGCATTTAAGAATGAAAGTTCACGTAAACGACGCGCTAAAATATCGACGCTAAAAATGGTTTGGCTAAAGGTTTCAGCACTTGGCCAAAAGCGTACACGAGTACCCGTTTTTTCAGTCTCGCCAACCACTTTCAGTGGATATTGAGAATCACCATGACGATATTCTTGCTCATGAATTTTGCCCGCACGGTGAATGGTGAGTTCAAGTTTTTCTGACAAGGCGTTAACAACGGAAACACCTACACCGTGTAGACCACCAGAAACTTTATAGCTGTTATCATCAAACTTACCGCCTGCATGCAGAATCGTTAAAATCACTTCTGCGGCAGAAACACCTTCTTCAGGGTGAATGTCGGTTGGAATACCACGACCGTTATCAGCAACAGATACTGATTCATCTTCGTGAATAGTCACTAAAATTTCGTCACAGTGACCTGCTAAGGCTTCATCGATTGAGTTATCAACGACCTCAAACACCATGTGGTGTAAGCCTGTACCATCATCAGTATCACCAATATACATGCCGGGACGTTTACGAACCGCGTCGAGGCCACGTAATACCTTGATACTAGAGGAATCATAAGCCTTTTCAATGGTTTGTTCTGTAGTAGAGACAGATTGATCTTCTGAACTCATGGTTTCTCCCTAGTGAAAAAATAGGTCTATCCAAAGATGGGTAAATCATTGTGTGACAAGGCGAACCTCACCGTTTTCAACTTTGAATAATTGATAAGAAATAGACAAATCATGTAAGTGAGTTTGCACTGACTCATGGTCTAAAGTGGTAATAAAAACTTGACTACCAAGTTGGCTCAAGCGCCCAATTAAACGTTGTTGTGCGGTTAAATCTAATTCTGCCGTCAGATCATCTAATAATACCACAGTTTCCTTATTACAAGCATGTAGCATTGCAATCTGTGACAGTTTTAACGCAATGATTAACAGCTTTTTTTGACCGCGCGATAGCACAACGTCAGCATCACCCAGTGGGGTTTTCAAGCGCAAATCAGCACGATGCGGACCATATTCGGTATAACGTCTCTCAAGGTCTTTTTGATGATGAGTAGTCAGATCATGTAGTAAACCTTGTTCATGATGAAAGCCGGCTTGATACTCAAGTCTGATCTCTAAATCAGGTAATAAATGCTGTAGATCTTGAAGCAAATAGTGTTGCCATTGCTCAATAACACTCAAACGTTGCTGATGCAAAATTTCACCATATTGCGCCAATATTTGGTTCCATGGTTCTAAATCATTCAAGCTCAAGTGACGCTGACTTTTTAGTAAGCTGTTGCGCTGTTTTAAAGTACGCGAATAGAACTGCCAAGCTTGATAAAATTCAGGTTCCACGTGAAACATTAACCAATCAAGTAATTGTCGACGTGGCTTGGCGCCATGATCAATAATGTCAGTACTTAATGGGTCAACCCATTGCAAGGGTAATAGGCGTGCTAATTGACCCTGAGTCGCAATATGATCGCCATTGAGCTTAATAGTTTGCTCACCTGAAATCAGCTTTTGCATACCAATTTTATCGCTTGGCGATTGGGCAAATACAATGGCATCAGGTTTACCCTGCTGAATGTAGTTTTTAGGCATATGCGTTCGAAAAGAACGTCCGGTCGCCAGTAAATGAATCGCCTCTAAAACCGAAGTTTTACCCGAACCATTCGCCCCATAAAAGACGTTAAACGGCTGCAACTCTTGGAGTGCAACCGCTTCTAGATTTCGAACACGTTGGATATTTAAACGCGTAATATGCATAAAGCTAAACGCTTAAACACGCATTGGCATGACCACATAGGTCTGATCAGGATAAGCCGTATCTTGTACTAAGACTGAATGATTGGCTTCCGTCATGGTCATTGATACATCTTCGCCATCAAGGACGTTTAGTACTTCAAGTAAGTATTGTGAGTTAAATGACATCTCGAGTTCATCACTATTGTACTGAATAGCGAGTTCTTCGGTGGCTTCATCTTGCTCAGGGTTATTGGCACGTAGTTGCAAGGCATCTTGTTTAAAAATTAAGAATACGCCACGTAATTTTTCATTACTTAAAATCGAAACACGCTGTAAAGATTGCTTAAACACATCATGCCCAATCACTACTGTTTTATTGCCGCCACGTGGAATGACACGACGATAGTCAGGGAACTTACCATCAATCAACTTGGTGGTGAAACGTACGCTAATATCAGGCTGATCTTTATCACGGCTTGGCGTACTAATGGTGATATTAAGCAATTCACGACCAATTAATAAAGATAATGGTTCATCTTCAAGGCTCAATAAGCGTTGTAACTCTGCAACTGCTTTACGCGGCACAATCGCTTGGATTGGCTGAGTGGCATTAGAAGAAGCTAAAGTTTCACATAGCGCCAAACGGTGGCCATCTGTGGTCACAGCACGCAATTGATTCTCTTCGACTTCAAGCAATGTGCCTGTTAAGTAAAAACGTACGTCTTGTACAGCCATCGCAAACGCAGTTTTTTCAAATAGACGCTTAAGCTCACGCTGCGTTACGGTCACTTGTGTGCCGTGTGTACTTTCTGTGGTGAGTAATGGGTAATCTTCAGCAGGTAAAGTACCTAAAACAAAGCGGCTACGACCAGAGGTGAGCACACAACGTTGATCTTCAGAAACTTGCAAATCAACTACAGCACCATTAGGTAAAGATTTGCAAATATCGACTAACTTACGGGCAGGTACAGTGGTCTCACCGGCTTTTAAACATGCACCTTCAGCTAAAGCAGTACTGGCCACTAGCTCTACTTCTAAATCTGAGCCTGTTACGGTCAAAGCCGTATGCGTTACCTGCACTTTAACGTTAGATAAGATATTAAGAGTATGACGACGTTCTACCGCGCCCACGACGTGAGAGAGAACATTAAGTAAGCTTTCTTTCGCGATTTTTAAACGCACAATACATTCCTCTAACAGCTGAAGATGAAATTTTTCGATGAGTAATATGAGGTAGAACTTGCACTATTGCAAGGTCTAGCATTTGAATAAAACTTAATCAGCTTTGTAACAAACGCTGTAGGTTTTTATAGTCTTCGTTAAAGATAGGATCTTGTTCACGTAGGCTTTGCACTTTTTCACAGGCATGCATGACTGTACTATGATCACGCCCACCAAATGCCATACCAATTTCAGGAAAACTATCGCCAGTGAGTTCACGTGCCAATCCCATTGCCAATTGACGTGGTCGAGCGTAAATACGTGTGCGTTTAGGGCCCACCAATTCTTTTAATGGAATGCGGAAGTATTCGCTGACTACACGTTGAATATTTTCTGTACTAATGGTGCGCGCACGAATTGCGAGCACATCTTTTAACGATTCACGCACCACATCAAGATCAATAGATGTACCTTTAAAACGCGAAATTGCGACCACTTTATTCAGTGCACCTTCAAGTTCACGCACGTTTGCCACCACTTGCTGAGCAATAAAAAGCGCGCAATTACGTGGTAAATCTACCCCTGTGCTTTCCGCTTTTTTTAGCAGAATCTCAATACGCGTTTCAATGTCTGGTGGCTCAACTCCTACAGATAAGCCCCAAGAAAAGCGTGAAACTAAACGTGGATCAAGTTCAGTTAATTCTTTTGGATAACGATCTGAAGTTAAAATGATTTGTTTTGATTCATCTAACAGCGCGTTAAAGGTGTAGAAAAACTCCACCAAACTGGCTTCTTTACCCGCAAGTAAATGAATATCATCCACCAATAATAAATCTAAAGAACGACAGTTCTTTTTAAACTCTTCAACCTTACCTTGTTGTAGCGAGGTAACAAAATCTTGTACAAAGCTTTCTGCAGTCATATACATGACTCGAGCATTTGGTTTGGCTTGCAATAAGGCATTACCGACTGCTTGCATCAGATGCGTCTTACCTAAACCAGTAGGTCCATATAAAAATAATGGATTATGTTGCGGTTCACCTAGTTGGGTTAAAACCTTACGACAGGTTTCGGCTGCCATTTGGTTAGAACGACCTTCCACAAAAAGGGAAAACGTAAACAAAGGATTAAGCAGACGTTTGCGATTGGCTTTGGCTGCCTCATCTTTATCTTTTTTAGCTTTAGGCTGAATAGACTGAGGTACTGGGCTCAACGCAGCTGTGCTGGTTGCTGGCTGTTCACTTGGTGACAAAATTGCACCAGGACGTGAGTCTACTAGAATCTCAACCTTTTGGATGCGCCCTTCAGAGAGCTGCTCAGCCAAAATTGAAATCAACTCTAGGTGATGCTCTTGAATATAGCGCGTCCAATAAGGATTAGGCGCATACAAACGCAAACAGTCTTGAGTTTCTTCTGCAACTAACGGTCGAATCCACATTGTGAAGACATTTCCAGATAGCTCTTGTCGCAAGCGATCTAAGCAGTCTGTCCAAAGCATGTGAAACCCCTATATATCCGTTAACAGATTTGAAAATTACCGCGCCAAGCCAAAGCGGGTCGCCATTCTAACTAAGTTATCCACATCTGTCATGAGCAATCGCAGCGATTTAGTAAAAAAAGCGCAAATTTAAATTTAAATCACAATGTGGATAACTTTATCCATAAGCTGTGGATAAAATATAGCACAAAGTTATCCACAAATTATCCAAAAATTAAAAACATATTTATCCACATAGTAAATTAATGATTTTTATATTCAAAATCGTGTTATCCATAGAAAAATCGCTCCCTAATAATAATAATATTAAATTTATAAATTTAAATTTATTTATAAGCATCGAGTTTTCTGTGGATAAGTCTTAAAATCAAATAAATTTGGAATTAAAATTAAAGTTATAGACAAACTATGAATAAACTTGTGGATAAGTCTGTTAATATCATTGTTGATATTTATTTTATTTTTTTAAAACAATAGTTTAATGTTTGTAGACTAAGGAATATTTATCTTTTCACTGTTTACACGCTAAAAACTTAAACAGCAAAAATTACAATCTAATTGCGTTACATTTGCCATTTTGCATTGACAGCTCAAGCAATGAGCACTAAAATCGCGGACCTTTATAGAAAGATCATTTTTGGAGTTTCAATATGAAACGTACATTCCAACCATCTGAATTAAAGCGTAAGCGCGTTCATGGTTTCCGTGCTCGTATGGCTACTAAAGCTGGTCGTCAAGTATTAGCTCGCCGTCGTGCAAAAGGTCGTCATAGCTTAACTGTTTAATCAATAGTTAAGACTTGACGGTTTTGGGTGTGATGACAACACTTTGCGGCTATAGCACAGAGGTTCGTTTACGCTGTGCTGCCGATTACAAAGGTGTCTTTGATGGTGCGCTTTTTAAAGTGCATCAGCCCCATTTCTTATTTTTAGCAAAACATTCCGAACTGCCGAATAGCCGTTTGGGTTTAGTTGTTGCTAAGAAGAAAGTGCGCCGCGCACACGAAAGAAATAGAGTAAAACGACTTGCTCGCGAAAGCTTTCGCTTGCACCAACATCAATTAGGTTTATTAGATATTGTCGTGATGCCCAAAATGGGGATTGAAGCAGTGCCTAATGCCGAATTGTATCAGCAACTACAATTTGCTTGGCAGAAGTTACAACGCCTTGCTAAAAAGCATTCAAAAATAGCTCCCTCCCCAGAAAAATAGGGATGGCCAATGGTACGTCTACTGCATTGGTTCATTCGTCTCTATCAGATTGCGATTAGTCCATTACTTGGGCCGCGTTGTCGTTATATTCCAACTTGTTCTCAATATGCTTTGGAAGCAGTCCATACGCATGGTGCTGTCTGTGGTGTGTGGTTATCTACGAAACGTATTTGCCGGTGCCATCCTTGGGGAGGATCGGGTTATGATCCTGTTCCATTAAAAGCAATTCGTTTTATTTCCTTTCAGCAAATAGATTCTGATTCTCAAAAGCGTCTTGTTGCTGTACCCTTTCGTGATCGTTTATTGAACCAAAAACACTCTAACCACTTGGGGTAATAGATATGCAACAATGGGCCAGGATTGCAATTCTCGGTGCCATGTTTGTTGTCGCATATTTGCTCATTTTGGCTTGGCAAAAAGATTACGGTAATGCAGATAGTCAGCCGCAGCAGAAAGCTGCCGTGGTATCGCATGATGTATCTGCAGATTTGCCAAATGGTCAGACGGCAGTTGCCGCATCTGATCTGCCACAAGCAAATGTTGCAGCACAACAGGCAACGGACACTACAGCACCTGTAAGTCAACAGCTTATTTCAGTACAAACTGACCTTTATCATCTTTGGATTAGTCCAAAAGGTGGTGATATTGTTCGTGTTGAATTACTCAATCATGACAAAAATAAAGATAGCGATGAACCATTCGTTATGCTTGAAAGCGATGACAAACGTACCTATGTCGCGCAGTCTGGTTTAATTGGTCTTAATGGCCCAGACTCAAGCCGTAATGGTCGTCCAAACTATGAAGTTGAAAAAACTTCATATAGCTTAGCTGATGCTAAAGCTGCAAAAGATAAAGATGGTCAGGCAATTAAAACTGTCACTGTACCAATGGTTTATAAAACCGCTGATGGTGTAGAAATCATTAAAACCTTTACCTTCACTGAAGGTGAATACCCAATTGTGGTTAATCACAAAGTGGTTAACCGCAGTAGCCAACCTTGGCAGGGTCAAATGTTTGGTCAAATCAAACGTGATAACTCTGACGATCCAGGTAAATCAGATCAAGGGATCTTTACCCTTGGTACTTTCCTTGGTGGTGCATGGGGTACACCAGACGAGCATTACAATAAGTTGAAGTTTGATAACTTCAATGAAGAAAAAGTAAGTGTTGACGCAACAGGCGGTTGGGTTGCTATGGTTCAGCATTACTTTGTAAGCGCTTGGGTGCCAGGTGAAATTAAGCTGACCCAAAATGGTGCTCAAGCTTATGCGGCTAAACTTGAATCGCGTAAATCAACCGATGATATGAATATTATTGGTTTTACTTCGCCAGCGATTAATGTACCTGCAGGTACTGTGGCAGAAGTGGATGCGACCTTCTATTCAGGTCCAAAAATTCAATCTGAGCTTAAAGATTTAGCTGTTGGTTTAAACCAAACTGTAGATTACGGTTGGTTATGGCCAATTGCCAAGTTATTGTTCGTGGGTCTGGAATTCTTCCATGGTTTAGTGGGTAACTGGGGCTGGGCAATTATCTTGCTTACCGTGCTTGTTAAACTGATCTTGTGGCCATTATCGTCTAAGAGCTATCGCTCAATGGCGAAAATGCGTGTGATTGCACCTGAAATGCAACGCATGAAAGAAGAGTTCGGTGAAGACCGTATGCGCTTCTCGCAAGAAATGATGGCATTGTATAAGCGTGAACAAGTGAATCCACTTGCAGGTTGCTTACCGTTATTACTGCAAATGCCTATTTTCTTGGCGTTGTATTGGGTTCTTATGGAATCTGTAGAGCTACGTCATGCGCCATGGTTACTTTGGATTCAAGATTTATCTGCAATGGATCCTTGGTTTATCTTGCCGCTGTTGATGGGCTTAACCATGTATATCCAACAGTCGTTAAATCCACAGCCGACTGATCCAATGCAAGCCAAAGTATTTAAAATTATGCCGGTGATTTTTACAGTATTCTTACTGTTCTTCCCTGCAGGTTTGGTACTTTACTGGATCGTCAACAACTTGATCACCATCTTACAGCAAGGTTTAATTAATAAATCTGTAGCGAAAGAACGTGAACAACGTGAAGGCTCAAGCCAGTAATACAACATTACTGACTAGCTGAATTAATCCGCTTAAGATGGTAATCTTAGGCGGATTTTTATTTGTGTTGTTAACAAAGATTTTTAGGTGAATTTTATGCAAACTCAAACCACTATTGCTGCGATTGCCACACCACCGGGGCGTGGTGGCGTTGGGGTAATTCGCCTATCTGGGCCCAAAGCTTATGCCATTGCCCAAAGCCTAACCCAGCAACCCCTTGCCGGTGCACGTTATGCTGCATTTCGTAAGTTTTATGATGCAGCGGGTGAGGTGATGGATGAAGGCTTAGCCATTTGCTTCCCTAACCCCCACTCGTTTACTGGTGAAGACGTGGTTGAGTTGCAAGGTCATGGTGGGCCTATCATTCAAAATGCCCTACTGGCGCGTTTATTAGAGCTAGGTGCTACGGCAGCTAAAGCGGGTGAGTTTTCCATGCGTGCCTTTGAAAATGGCAAGCTCGATTTAGTCCAAGCAGAAGCGATTGCCGATTTAATTGATGCGACTTCGCAAGCTGCGGCACGTTCTGCAGTACGTTCATTGCAAGGTGCCTTCTCTACTAAAGTAAATGCAGTACTTGAGCAACTGATTCATTTACGCCTACACGTAGAAGCAGCCATTGATTTTCCTGAAGAAGAAATTGACTTTTTAGCGGATGGTAAAATTTTAAGCCTACTGGATGGTGTTGCAGGTGCAGTCACTCAAGTACAGCAATCAGCGCGTCAAGGACAGTTATTGCGTGAAGGCTTACAAGTGGTGATTGCAGGTAAACCAAATGCGGGTAAATCATCGCTATTAAATGCTTTAGCGGGTATTGAGCGTGCCATTGTGACTGATATTGCAGGTACAACCCGTGATGTGCTACATGAGAAAATTACTTTAAATGGTTTACCAATCACCTTAACCGACACCGCAGGTTTGCGTGAAACTGGCGATATCGTAGAAAAAGAAGGCATCCGCCGTGCCATTAAAGAAATTGAGCAAGCGGATTTATTGTTACTGGTGTATGACTTAAGCCAAGGTGAAGACCCATTACAATTGGCGCAAGACTATTTTGCTGATCACATTGAACCAAAACGTCTCATGCTGATTGGAAATAAATGTGATTTAACTAATGTAAAAACCGCAATTTCTGATTTAAATGGCTTCCGTCATATTACTGTCTCTGCTAAGCAAGAAACTGGCGTCCAATCGCTCATAGATGCGATTACAGCGCATGCAGGTTTCCAACCAGAAGAAGATACCTTTATTGCACGTACTCGTCATTTAGATGCAATGAAGCGCACACAGTACTATCTTGCAGAAGCGCGTGAGCAACTGGTGGTGTATAACGCAGGTGAGCTGGTGGCTGAATCGTTACGTTTAGCACAAAATGCATTAGGTGAAATTACTGGTGATTTCAGCGCTGATGATTTGCTTGGGAAAATCTTCGGTTCGTTCTGTATTGGAAAGTAATACAACAGCCCTCTTATGAGGGCTTTTTTAATGGCTAAATCAAGCAATATGCTATAGATATCTGAGTATTTTTAGGCTAAATATGTGGATAACTTTGTACTTATCCACGACTTAAATTAAGTTGTGAGTAAATGATATGGCTTAAAGAGCGATAATATAGTCGAATTGTGGATAACTTGTAGAATCATGTGGATAAGTGAATACCTATGTATGAATTTAAAAATAATTAAAAATCAATAAGTTGTTTATATGTTATTTGTAGATTTATAATTTTAGGCTGAGGTTAAAATATTATTTTTTGTTTCACGTGAAACATTTAAGCTGTTGTGATTAGGTAATCAAAACCGTATCACTGTGGTCTATTTTGAGCATAACAGCGTAGAATTAAACAGCATATAAATCTAACACTTGAGTACCTCGGGTATGAAAAAAACCATATTGAGCATGTTACTGCTCAGCCTATCTAGCTTTACCCTCGCTGACCTCACTACTGCACAACAAAATCTTGCTAAAAATTATCCTAATTTGGCAGTAAAAAATATAGCCCATACCGAAATGCGTGGTATTTATAGTGCTGAAATTGATGGACAGGTGGTGTATTTAAATGATGATGCTGAACATTTGATTGCAGGTAATATGCTGCGTTTAAAAGATCAAAAAAGCCTGACTCAAGAATTGATTGTTAAAAATAACACGGTGAGCTGGGACAGTTTACCCCTGAAAAATGCGATTAAATCAGTAAGGGGGAATGGTAAGCGCCAGCTTGCGATCTTTTCTGACCCAAATTGCCCATATTGTCAACAGCTTGAAGTAGAAATGAAAAAGCTAAACGATGTGACAATATATACCTTCATTTTGCCATTAAAAACACAATCAGTCGCAGTGTCTAAGCAAGTCTATTGTGAAGCTGATCCTGCTTTTGCATGGCAACAGTTAATTGGACAAGGAATTGCACCAAAATCTAAAAAGAGTTGTAAGAATCCAATTAATGCCAATATTGAACTGGCTAAAAAATTAGGGGTTTCGGGCACACCTGCCATTATTTTCTCAAATGGCTATCGTGTGTTGGGCGCTTACCCTGCCACTGAAATTGAAACAATCTGGCGTGAACTAGGCTTATAAAAATAAAGCTTTAACCTAAAAAAGCCCTAAATTTTAGGGCTTTTTTTATAGGTATTTTTAAGCTTTTTTACTCAGCATGTTGTAAATAAATAAAATCACAATCGCACCAATAATAGAGGCAATAAAACCTGCTGTTGAGTTTTCGCCGTATAAACCTAATAAACGTCCAGCATAAGTTGCCAGCAAGGAACCCGCAATCCCAAGTACAGTAGTCATTAAAAAACCAGCTTTATCTTCACCTGGATGCAGTGCTCTTGCGATTAAGCCAGCAACAAAACCCACGACAATTGCAACGATGAGTGACCACATAAGTTGTCTCCTCTAGAATTTTGATGGTTGTTTTCAGGGTTATTTATCTATTCTATAATTCAGGATTCACGCCGAGCACTAAAGCCAAATTACGCTAAAAAATGTTGCTTTTTTGTGCAGATGTCGATTTTAAAAAATAAAAAAAGTGGCCTACGGCCACTCTCTCTAAGTGATTTGATCTTAAAGACCAATTTCACCAATAAATGGAACATGTCGATATTTTTGATCGTAGTCTAAGCCATAACCTACGATAAATTTATCTTCAACTTCAAAACCTAAAAATTTCACTTCAAGTTCAATTTCACGGCGTGAAGGCTTACTCACTAAAGTACATAGCTCAATGGAGTTTGGCTCACGCGTTTGTAAAATTTCTAATACTTTACTTAAGGTATTACCTGAATCGATAATATCTTCAACAACCAGTACGTCTTTACCACGGATTTCGCCATCTAAATCTTTTAAGATTTTGACATCACGTGTTGAAACTGTACCGCCGCCATAACTTGATACAGTCATAAAATCGAGTTCATGAGGTTTAGTAATGGTACGGCAAAGGTCAGCCATAAAGATTACTGAACCGCGAAGCAAGCCAATCAGTACCAGTTCTTTGTCGCTATTTGCATAATGTGCATTAATTTTAGCGCCAAGTTCCTGAACTTTCGCTTGAATTTCTTCAGCAGAAATCATCACCTTCATTTCAACAGACATGGGTAGATACCTAAAAAGCAAAATCAAAAATAAAAAAGGTGTTGACCTGCAACACCCCTAAACATGTTTTAATTTTAAAGCATCTTCTCTACTGTTGCATCCGTTTTAGTGTTGAAAATGTAAACCAAGGCAACAGATTAAACGATGTGGCTTTAATTGTTGAAACTCTATGCGATAAATTACTGCTGATAAACACAATGACCAAAGACATAGGTGGCTGCAATGTTGCGATCATCGCCCATGGTGATCAGCGCAAATACAGCGTCTTCAATATTCTTAGCACGGCTTTGACGTAAACGTTGCAGCGCAGTGGCATTTAAATCTAACACCACAAAATCTGCTTCTTTGCCTAGATTAAAGTTGCCAAGTTTGTCGTCTAAGCTTAAA
Source organism: Acinetobacter sp. CY17 (assembly GCF_059515825.1). NCBI lineage: Bacteria > Pseudomonadati > Pseudomonadota > Gammaproteobacteria > Moraxellales > Moraxellaceae > Acinetobacter > Acinetobacter sp. CY17. The sequence goes on along the minus strand of NZ_JCAKMX010000023.1, from coordinate 24,503 downwards.
GCTTTGGCACTGCCTAAAGTGGCATGATATAGCGCCTCAAAAGCAGAGAGTTTATTGCCTTGCAGTTGCTGCACTTTATAGGCTTCATTTAAAGTTTGCAGTTGGTTAAATGAAGTGCCTGCACCTACATCTGTGCCTAAGCCTACTCTGACTTGTTTTTGCCACGCTTTGTGCAGTGGGAATAAACCACTGCCTAAAAACAGGTTTGAGGTTGGGCAAAAAGCAATCGCGGAATCAGTATCATGCATACATTGCCACTCATCTTCTTCTAAATGGACACAATGCGCGAATACAGATTTTGAGCCTGTTAAACCATAATGATGATAGACATCTAAATAGCTTTTTTGAGCAGGAAATAATTCTTTAACCCAAGCGATTTCATTTTTATTTTCACTTAAATGGGTATGTACATACACATCAGGATATTCGGCTTTGAGCTGCCCTGCTTTGCTAAGTTGAGCTTCTGTAGAGGTGGGTGCAAAGCGTGGTGTGATTGCATAAAGATTACGACCTTGACCATGCCATTTGTCAATTAAGGCTTTGGAATCCGTATAAGCAGTTTCGGCTGTATCACACAGATCTTCAGGCGCATGACGATCCATCAACACTTTACCAGCAATCACGCGCATGTTTTTGCGAGTTGCAGCTTCAAATAAGGCATTCACTGATTCAGGATGCACAGTGGCAAAGACTAAAGCGGTTGTGGTGCCGTTTTTGAGTAGTTCTTGAATAAAGAACTCGGCAATTTTTTGGGCGTATTCAGGGTCTTTAAATTGTAATTCAGTCGGGAAAGTATAGGTGTTAAGCCACTCTAACAGTTGTTCACCATAAGCCCCAATCATTTCGGTTTGTGGGAAATGAATATGACTATCAATAAAGCCGGGGACAATCAATTGTTCAGGATAATGCTGCACTTGAGTATTGGCATCGAGCAGATGTTGCCCTTCCTGCCACGAACCAAAATAGTCAATATGACCATTTTTGCTAATCAGTAAACCATCTTCCACATATCGCACTTGGTCGTGAATTTCACGCGCTTGGGCAACCGTATTCTGAATATCGAGGAAGCGACCGCGGATCGCCGTCGTTGCAATTACAGAAGACATTTTTAACCTGCGAGTTTTATTTTTTCGATTGATTGTACCCAATATTGAGGGCTTAAACTGTATAACGTTTACTCAGTCCCCATTCTGCTAAAATACGGCGATATGTGGTGGATGAGCGGTCTGCTTCAAAATGTGCTTCCATCATTAAATCCAGCGGCAGTTCTTCTGGTTTTTGGGATTCAACCATCTCTTGATCTTCAGCAAAAATTTGCGCATTAAACGCATAAACTGCTTCTAAGTCGCCTGTTTGGTCAAAATTACGCGTCAGGGGTACAAACAAACGGGTTTTGTTGTGTGAAATAGGACAACAGGCATTTAAGATTTTGAGTACGCCATCATTCGGGAAATCTACAGTCAGAATTGCGCTAAATGGTGGATAAACATCAAAGGTACGCTTCCACTCAAAACCTTCAGGGGCTAAATGCTGTAAGCCATGTGGATAGTTACTCACATCACTAATATACGTGCTCTTTAAACCATAATCTGTGCGTTCAGTTTGGTATTTAGGTACCACAGGATTGTCACGACTGGCAAAGGCCTGATCATGCACCCAAGCAAAATGTGCGACATCAATAAAGCCTTCAAGTTGACGACCACTGGAACCTGCAATATCTACAAATGGCGGTAGGATTGCTTGATGCTCAGGATGATCCCATGTCTCTAAGACAGGGAGATTAGCGCTATCGACATCGCGTGCAAAAATACTGGTCCAAATCAACCCATAGCGCTCGACCACAGGAAATTTAGTTAAACGAAAACGCTCAGAGATTTTTTTTAGATCAGGCTGAGCAGGAATTTTATTGCATTGACCATCAGCACCATAATGCAGCCCATGATAAGGACAGATAATATTTTCATCTTCGACCCAGCCCTTTGTCAGTGGGACACCGCGATGCGGGCAAATGTCCCGAACTAAATGAATTGCGCCACTTTGGGTTTGATACAGTGCCATATTCACGTCTAACAAGGTCACGCGTTGTGGTTGCATTGACACATCTTGCACACGCGCCACTGGATACCAGTGTTGGGCTAAAATTTGCCAATCACTTGCATCAAATTGACTGTTACAGGGTTGATCAAACAGCTGTAGTGTCGGAATAATGGCGTTCATGCTGTGCTCCTAAAATTTGATGGTGACCACAACTACAATGCAAATTCTTTGCCAAGATAAAAGGCGGTTTTTGCCCTTTATCTTTGCGCCTTAAATGCGTAAAGTGTGAAAATTAATCAATTTAGAGCCAAGATTTGTATGTATTTTTGGAATAGCAAAGCCCTTGCCCATGAGTTGTCTGCCAATACTTTAGAAAAAAAACATTATAAAAATTATTACCTAATGACAGCTTTACTGGTTTCTTTGGTGTACTACTATGGCATGTATTCACCTTACTTTAATTTGAATATTATTGCAGTTGAAGGCCTACTGACCTTGGCAATTATGGCGATTGGAATTCAATCTGCTTATCGTGCCAATGGTGGTGATGAGGGCGAGCACTTTATTAGCCGTATTACTGCCTTATCTTTTCCAATTTTGGTGCAAACTACCCTAGCAGGTGTGGTATTTGGGGGCATTTTATTAGGTTTATATTTTGCCTTGAATTTAGAAGGTACAGCCTTTGATGAATGGTATGAATGGACAATCTCTGCCTTTACCCTATTTTTACAAATTTTATTTTTTACTCGTTTAGTGTTTTATATGCGCCGTGTAGCAGCGCATAGTATCTAAGTCATAATAGGATCTAAGCAATAAAAAGTGGCGAAAGCCACTTTTTTATTCGACAAAATAATGCGCAGCAAAATGAGCATCGTTACCAATGACCTCAAACACATCTTCACGTAAAGACATGCCATGACATTGATCACCGACCATCCATAAACCTAAGGTCGGCAGCATGCCATCATATAATGGTGTTTTAACCCATTGCTGCATCACATAGCCAGATTGATCATATTCATCAAAATGAAAACTGCCCGAGGCAGCGCCATAATCTAGATTGTTTTGAACAATATGGATATTGGCGCCTTCGCGTGACAATACTGGTTTACGTGCCCATTTGCCTTGATAGTTCTGCTGTGGATCATAAATATGCGTTTCAGCCAGTAAAGGATGATGTGGATAGCGTTGCCATAGCTCAACTAAGATAGCTTTATTGGATAACAGCATTTTCCAACAGGGTTCGATCCAATCTATATTAACTTCAGGTCGAATAAACTGGCTAAATTGTTCTTGCCATAACCATTCCCAAGGGTACAACTTAAAGAGATGCCGAATGGGTTGTTCGGCTAGATCAACAAAGTCGGTTTCATCCCAACCAATATTTTCCATAGACAATTCATGCACGTTTAGTCCTGCTTGGAACGCAGTGTCCATGAGATACTCTAAATTGCCCCAATCTTCACGCCCTGCTTCTTGGCAGGCAGCAAAATGTACATGTTGACCTGCGCTATAGGTGTGTTGCCAACGTGCAATCAGTGCTTCGTGAATACTATTAAATTGATCACGATTGGCAATATCTTGTACTTGCTCTAGCCAATGCCACTGCGCCACGGAGGCTTCCAATAAACCCGTTGGCGTGTCAGCATTGTATTCGAGCATTTTAATATTCTGACCATCATAGGCAAAGTCAAAACGCCCATAAAGCATTGGGCTTTGTTTGCGCCATGAATCTTCAATACAAGCAATTGCTGCATGCGGAAGATGAAAATAATCAGGATAATTGCCCCGCTTTACCATGTCTGCGACAAGGTCTAAGCACATCGCATGTAATTCATTGCTGGCATCTTCAAGCTGTTCAATTTGTTGCAGACTAAACTCATAGGCGACACCCTCTGACCAATACATTGAGCCGTCACGTGAAGCCAAATCAAAATAATCAAAGCCAATATCACGTTGCTGTTGTTGCCAATCTTGACGCGGTGGCAGTAACACCCGTTTCATACTTTAGCCTCCAAAAGATGTCCCACCTGTTGCACGGCCAAAACCGCCACGGCGAATCGGTTTGGATTTAGCATCTTTAAAGACATGTTGTGACAGGACGGGTTGATTGATATGACGGGCACCTTGAGCAGTTAAAGTACGGCCTAGGTATTTGACTTTACGATTATTACTATAGTACTGCGGACCAATATAGAAAATTTGATAGTTGCTTGAGGCAGTGTGATAAGAGCTGGTGCTGTTATAAGGCTCACACAGATTTTGGTCCCAATCTTGGCTACAATAATATTGGCTGTTATAAATATCTTGTTGCAAGCGACCAGAATTACTACACGCAGCCAATAATACTGGAACTACGACCAAACTCAGTTTTTTGCTGCGCATGTATCAGACCTTTAAGGCTATTTCTTAATATAAAATGAACTTTAAGCATAGGCAGCTGATGAATTAAAGTACAGCATTTTTGCCACCAAAATATAGTAAATTCCCATAAAAAAAGCCCGACCGAAGTCGGGCTTAAATATGTTGTTTTATAGCATTTCTTGGCGTTTACTATGTCGAATAGATAACCATGCCGTAATACCTAACACCACGACAATAAAGCTCAGTGAAATCCAAATTGGCATATGGAATACATCAAGCATTAGCATCTTAAAGCCAATGAACAATAAGATAATACCTAAGCCATACGGTAAATAATGCATCTTAGATGCAGCGCCTGAAAGTAAAAAGAACATTGCACGCAGACCTAAAATTGCCATTAAGTTAGCGGTTAACACAATGAATGGATCAGAGGTGACTGCGAAGATGGCAGGAATAGAATCCACCGCAAAGATCACGTCAGATGCTTCAACTAAAATTAACACTAAAAATAATGGCGTTGCCCATAACACGCCATTTTCACGGACAAAGAATTTATTGCCGTGCATTTGTGGGGTGATGCGCATATGTTTACGTAAAAATTTTAAGATCGCCATATCTTCGATATTGGTTTCTTCTTCATCTTGACCTTTTAAGAATTTAAAGCCGGTATAGACTAAGAACGCACCGAAAATATATAGCACCCAAGAGAATTCTTGGACAAACCATGCACCAATAAAAATAAAGATAGTACGTAGAATAATCGCGCCTAATACACCGTAGAGTAATAATTGACGCTGTAAGGCAGGTGGGATTGCAAAAGCAGCAAAAATCATTAGCCAAACGAAGACGTTATCCACTGCCAAAGATTTTTCCAGTAAGTAACCGGCAAAGTATTCCATTACTTTGGCATTGGCAATATTCACGCCTACGGTTTGCTGTAAATACAGCCAAAGTCCACCACCAAATAAAGCTGCGACAGTGACCCACGCAATACTCCAATAGGCAGCAGTTTTAATTTTAACGTCTTGACCTTGGTTTTGGCGAAAACCTAAAAAGTCGATGACTAACATGACAGTCACTAGGCCAAAAAATGCCACGTACAGCCAAAGATTGCCAATAGTTTCCATGTGTATGCTCCACATCGAGCAACTGGCCATAAAAAAACCTTGACCAGTTGCTAGACACAATTTGTCTATAACAACATGATCAAGGTCTTGCCTACATAATTACAGTATTCATGTGTAACTATGCTCAGATACCGACTTTTTGCAAAGTGTAATGACGATAGTCTGACACCTAAATAGCAATGCTGATTAGGTTTGGAGGAGGCTACTCCCCTTGTTCAAAATAAATTTTGTTTTGAGCGAAGCTCAAATATGGCCTAAGCATGGCACAATTTAAGGCAAAGGGCAATTTTTACACTGTGTTAATTGGGTAAAAAATCACGGCGTTGTACTAAATAAAGCGCAATGAGCGCGCCAAATATGCCAATCATACCGCCAATAATTCCAATATATGCCAAACCAAGATGTTCAATCACTACACTGCCGAGAAGTGCACCTGCGCCAATTCCCACATTATACAAGCCTGAAAAAATCGCCATTGCCACATCGGTTGCATCGCTGGCTAAATGTAGGGTTTTAGATTGCTGTGCTAAACCAAAGCAAATAATGCCTATACCCCAAAACAAACTTAAAGCTGTGAGTCCAAAAAAACTTTTAGATAGAGGTAAAAGCAACAGTAACGACATGGACAACAATAAGCAGCTCAATGGAATGGCAACACGAGGCAATTTCAAGCCAAATTTTCCAAATAAATAAGAGCCTAGGAAACCTGCACCACCAAATACGAGGAGCAAGGTGGTGGTTTGATTGGAACTAAATTCTGCCACCACCAAAGTAAACGGCTCAATATAACTATAAGCGGTAAATTGCGCCGTGATCATCATGATGGTGACAACAAAAACCAGCAATAAACTTGGACGACGTATAAAAAGCTTTAAGCTTTGTGCTGAGCCAGAATTCACACTTGGCAACAGGGGTAAGGTCTTAGCTAAAATTAAACAAACGATTGTTGCACCTAGCGCAATTAAGGCAAAACTGTTGCGCCAGCCATAGGCCTCACCAATCATACGCCCGAGCGGGATACCCAGTACCATCGCAAGGGCTGTCCCTGTAGCGAGTAAACCAAGTGCTTGAAATGCTTTACCCTCAGGGGCAACGCGTACTGCCAATGATGCAGTAATCGACCAAAACAGTGCATGTGAAATGGCAATACCAATCCGACTGAGCATTAAAATGCCAAAACTCCATGCATAGTAAGAAAGAATATGACTGACAATAAAGATGATAAAGACCAAGATCAGCAGTAAGCGCCGTTCAACATTTTTGGTGGCTAGCATAATCGGTAGCGACAATAGCGCCACCACCCAAGCATAAATGGTCAGCATAATGCCCACGTTGGTCGCTGGCATATGAAAACTCCTGCCAATATCGCTCAGCAAAGCAACAGGAATAAATTCAGTGGTATTAAAAATAAAAGCAGCAAAGGCAAGACCAATGACACAAATCCATTGTCGCGTAGGGCTGGGAGTAGCAAGCTCAGACATAACTTAAATCGTCAGAAAATTTGTGCCGAGTGTAGGCTGATCTTTACGCCATGTTAAGCGACAATTTGCCAAAATAAACACAACATTGTAACTTTGATAATCTGCAATCCTTAAGCGATTAAAAACAAAAAATAGGGAATAAAAATGGATATTGAACACCTCAATAGCTCGACTAAAGGTGCATTTTTTATTTTTGAAAACGAGCAACGTTTAGCTGAGATGGAATATACATGGGCTGGCGATGATAAATTTATCATTGAACATACCATGGTCAGTGATGAGCTAAAAGGTCAAGGTGTAGGACGCAAATTACTGGATCGTGCTGTGGCTTTTGCACGAGACAAAAACATCAAGATTATGCCACTCTGCCCTTTTGCCAAGTCAGTATTTGATAAAGACCCGAGTATTCGCGACGTTTTGTATTAAGATGTTTTTAACAAATAACAAGGAACAATGATGAATTTTGAACATCAAGACAATGGATCAAAAGGTGAGTTTTTTCTAAAAGATCAGCAAGGTCAGCGTATTGCTGAAATTAGCTATGTATGGAGCAATGACAGCACTATTATTGCTGACCATACATGGGTCGATGATTCTTTACGTGGTCAAGGCATGGCACGCAAACTCTTAGACCGTTTGGCTGAATTTGCCCGTGAAAAATCGCTCAAGATTATTGCAACCTGTTCTTATGTGGTGGTGATGTTTAAACGTGATCCACACGCATTTGGCGATGTTGCGGCTTAAAGCAAAAAGCCCGCTGTCGCGGGCTTTTTTTAGGCTAAATCAATAATGACTTTCATGGCATTTTCATCTGCAGCGTGTTTAAAAACCTCGTATGCTTTTTCCATGTCATCAAATTTAAAATGATGTGTAGCAAGTTTTTCTAGAGGTAATTTGCCTGAACAGCAACTTTTCAGCAGCATCCCTGTCGTATTGGCATTGACTAAGCCTGTGGTAATGGTGAGATTTTTAATCCATAGCTTGTTGAGCTCAAAATTAACCGATTTTCCATGCACGCCAACGTTAGCAATATGGCCACCCTCTTTGACAATATGCTGGCAAATATTCCATGTCGCCTCAATGCCAACTGCTTCCATGGCGCAATCCACCCCTCGTCCTTGGGTAATTTCTAGCACTTTGGCAATGGCATCTTCTTGACCAGAATTAATGATATGCGTGGCACCAAGTTCTTTGGCCATGGCTAAGCGGTTGTCATCCATATCAATCGCGATAATGGTGCTAGGTGAATAAAACTGTGCTGTCAGTAGACACCCCATACCAATCGGGCCTGTACCTACAATCGCAATACTGTCTCCAGGTTTTACATCGCCATATTGCACACCAATTTCATGTGCGGTGGGAAATACATCGGATAAAAATACCGCGACGTCTTCATTGAGGTTAGCTGGCAATGGGTATAAAGAGGTATCGGCAAATGGTGTACGTACATATTCAGCATGTGTGCCGTCAATCATATAGCCCATAATCCAACCGCCTTCATTACGGCAATGGGCATAGAGTTGTTTTTGACAATTTTCACAGGTACCACAGCGACTGACGCAGGATACGATGACTCGATCACCAGTTTTAAAATTTTTAACCGCACTGCCGACCTCTTCGACAATGCCAATCCCTTCATGACCTAAAATTCGCCCGTTAAAATGCCCCGTTTTGCTGATTGCTGTTTGCTCAATTTCGGGGTTTTTTCCTTTTAAAATACCGAGATCTGTGCCGCAAATGGTAATTTTAGTCAGTTTAATAATTGCATATGTCGGTTGCAGAATTTTGGGTTTATCACGCTGTTCAAAACGGATATCGTTAGCGCCGTGATAGACCATAGCTCGCATTGTTGTTATTGTTATTGTCCTTTAGCAGATTTTAGCTGTAGTTGAATTTAGCAGAGCATTAAGCTAAAAAAATGACAATATGCAATTTTGCTACACAATCTCACCGATTGACTAAGGTAAAAAAAGCCCGCTGTCGCGGGCTTTTGGATTTTAAGTTTTTAAGCCTTTAAAGCCGCAATTAATTTTTGATGTAAACCACCAAAACCACCATTGGACATAATCACCACAGCATCGCCCTCGCCTGCTTGTTGGTTCACTTGAGTAATAATCTCATCTAAAGTACGGGCAATTTGCGCTGGGTTTGGCGCTGCATCAACCACAGGTTGTAAATCCCAATCTAAACCTTCAGGTTGGTACCAAATCACTTGATCGGCAAGACGTGCTGAATGCGCTAAGCCATCTTTATGGCTACCCATACGCATGGTATTAGAACGCGGTTCGATAATCGCCCATAATTTACGCTCACCTAAGCGCTTACGTGCACCTTCAAGTGTGGTATCAATGGCAGTTGGGTGATGGGCGAAGTCATCATAAACTTCAATACCACGTACTGTGCCTAAAAGTTCCATACGACGTTTTACACCGCCAAAATTGGATAATGCTTCACATGCCTTTGCAATCGAAACACCCACATGTTCAGCTGCGGCAATGGTGGCTAAAGCATTCGCAACGCTATGTTGCCCTGTCATTGTCCAATGCACTTCACCTTTGACTACGCCGTGTTGTAGCACTTTAAAATGTGAACCATCGGCAGACAATTGTTCGGCATACAATTCAGATTTCTGATTGGCATCTAATGATGTACGTACTACTGGCGTCCAACAGCCTTGCTCTAACACTTCATCAATATTGCTTTCAGTGATTGGTGCAATAATGCGACCTTCCGATGGAATGGTACGCACTAAATGATGGAACTGTTTTTGGATTGCGGCTAAATCATCAAAAATATCAGCATGGTCAAATTCTAAGTTATTTAAAATGGCAGTTTTAGGATGGTAATGCACAAACTTAGAACGTTTATCAAAGAAAGCTGAATCGTATTCATCGGCTTCGACACAGAAATATTTGCCGCCACCTAAACGCGCGCTCTCAGAAAAGCCAAGCGGTACGCCACCAATTAAAAACCCCGGCTCTAAGCCAGCTTGATCGAGTACCCAAGCCAACATGGTGGTGGTCGTAGTTTTACCATGTGTCCCTGCAACCCCTAATACATGCTTACCTTGTAACACATGGTCGGCTAAAAACTGCGGCCCTGAAATATAGGGCAAACCTTCATTTAGCATATATTCAATCGCATCAATACCACGCTTCATGGCATTACCGACAATGACTAAATCAGGATGCGGTTGTAAATGGCTACGCTCATAGCCTTGCATTAAGGTAATGCCTGCATTTTCAAGTTGGGTTGACATCGGTGGATAGACATTTTGATCCGAACCTGTAACCGTATGTCCAAGATCGCGTGCTAACAATGCCAATGAGCCCATAAAGGTGCCACAAATACCCAAAATATGCAGATGCATACGCTTAACTCCACTGCGTTTTATACACAAGCTTAGTGCTGTGTTGAATAATAGAATGAGTCAAACGATAGCAAGGCTATCTATGAAAAGATAGTTTTTCTTGGTATAGATCAGGCAAAAAACTCATACAGCGATTTCGTATTTTCATCAAAAAAATTACACTATTGCTTCTGCAAAAAATTAAGACATAGTCATGCTATTTCCATTGTTGTTATTGATCGTTGCCAATTGTTTTATGACATTGGCATGGTATGGACATTTAAAATTTTTACCGCATGATGCACCTATGTGGCAGGCGATTTTATTCAGCTGGATCATTGCATTATTTGAATACAGTTTAATGATTCCTGCGACTAAACTATTAGCGCAGCAAGGTTGGGCAGTCGGTCAAATGAAGATCACCCAAGAAGTAGTGACCTTACTGGTTTTTGTGCCCTTTATGATTTTTCTATTTAAACAACCATTTAAATTGGATTACATTTGGGCGGCTTTATGTTTATGTGGTTGCGTGTATTTTGTATTTCGTGGTCAATAATGTGAATAATCAATTAATTCTTAAGATAAAATGTAAGTTTAAAGAAAAAAACAATAAAAATCGTGCCTTGCTTTGACCGTTAAATTTTCGTCGCGGCATTTTTATGTCTATAATGACCACTGATTCATGAGAGCTTGGACGCTCGTCCGAGGTCTATCTTTCCTTACTTCAGTTGGAATATTTGCAATGAATGCGGCTGCTACACAAGATGCTCCTTTAGTTGGAATTATCATGGGTTCTCAATCAGATTGGGCAACTTTAGAACACACTGCCAATATGCTTAAGCAGCTTGGTGTACCTTTCGAAGCCGAAGTCGTTTCTGCACACCGTACCCCAGACCGTTTATTTGAATACGCAGAAACTGCGCGTGACCGTGGTATTCAAGTGATTATTGCTGGCGCAGGTGGCGCAGCACATCTACCAGGTATGTGTGCCGCAAAAACTGATTTACCTGTACTCGGTGTACCTGTGAAATCTTCAATCTTAAATGGTGTAGATTCATTACTTTCTATTGTACAAATGCCAGCAGGTATTGCGGTTGGTACTTTAGCGATTGGCCCTGCAGGTGCAGCCAATGCCGCAATTATGGCAGCACAAATTTTAGGCTTAACACGTCCTGAAATTGCCAAAAATGTAGCAGATTTCCGTGCTCAACAAACTGAAAAAGTGGCAAGTAAAAATATTCCGGGTCAGGCATAAAACGGGACATAGGTTATGAACAAAACCATCGGTATTTTTGGTGGCGGTCAGCTGGGTCGTATGATGGCGCAAGCGGCATTACCTCTAAATATTCAATGTACCTTCTTTGAAGCAAGTACGGATTGTCCCTCTGCCGCTTTAGGTCAAGTATTTTCAACTCAAGCCGAAAACGGTTTGCAGGACTTTATCAACAGTGCTGATGTATTTAGCCTTGAATTTGAAAATACACCTTTGACGGATGTTGATGTTTTAACACAGCAAAGAGATTTGCATCCACCGCGTCAAGCTTTAGCCATTGCTCAGCATCGCTTATCTGAAAAAGCTTTGTTTGATGAGCTGGCGATTCCAGTTGCGCCATATAAGGCAGTAACTTCAGTTGAAGGCTTAACTGCTGCCGTAGCTGAACTTGGTTTACCAATTGTACTCAAAACCTCGCGTGGCGGTTATGATGGTAAAGGTCAGTTTGTGTTGCGTCATGCAGATCAAATTGAGCAAGCGTGGGCAGAACTTGGCCCTGCGGGGGAACTCATTGCAGAAAGTTTTGTCACTTTCTCACGTGAAGTATCGATTATTGCGGTACGTGGCCAAAATGGTGAAGTAAAAACTTGGCCATTGGCGGAAAACCATCATCATCATGGAATTTTATCGCATTCAATTATACCTGCGCCTAACAGTAGCGATTTGCAACCTGTCGCTGAAGACTACATTACGCGTTTGTTAAATCATCTCAATTATGTAGGTGTATTAACGCTTGAATTGTTTGTGACAGACAAAGGTTTATATGCCAACGAGATGGCACCACGTGTGCATAACTCAGGGCATTGGTCGATTGAAGGCGCAATATGCTCGCAATTTGAAAACCATGTTCGTGCTGTTGCAGGTTTGCCATTGGGTTCAACTGAAATTGTTCGTCCAAGTGTTTTGGTCAATATCATTGGTCAATATCCAAAAACTGAAGATGTTTTGGCTTTAGAAGGTGCACATTTACACCTTTATAATAAGTCAGAGCGCGAAGGTCGTAAGATTGGTCATATCACCTTAGTACCAAATGATTCAGCACAGTTGGTGACTTTATGCCGCCAATTAGCAAAAATTTTACCTAATCCGTTGGCACTCAGCGAAGATATGAACATCTAAGCCTTGAATTGCCCAATAAAAAAGCGATCACCCTGTGGATCGCTTTTTTTATGCCTTGAGTTCAGGCAGAATGCGCGTCTTTCGCATTCGCATGCATATTGGTTTTGATCGTGAATCACAATATTCTCCCATATTTGTGATGTTGACCGGTCTCAACCAATACTTAAAACTCTAAAAAATTTGAATTCAAAACAATGTTACATGCTCTGTGCGGTTTCTTATTTGCATATTTTATTCACAATCTCAACTTATCCACTTAATAATCCATAGACTTATCAACAGAAATATCCACTTTGGCGATGCTTTAAATTTAAAAGTTTAGGTTTAAATTTAGAAAAACTGTTGAGATATCAATAATATTTAATTGTAGTGTTATGTTTTGAATTTAAAACTATATCTAGACTAGGTATTTTTAAATTTAAATTGCTTAAATGAATTTAAATTTACCTAATATGGCTTTAATTTTTAGTACAGAATGCTAAGGTAAATAAAATTTAAATTTAAAAAAAGGGACGTTATGCAGCGCATTGCTTTGCTTTTAGGGTCGTTTACGTTGGCAATGACGGCTCAGGCTGAGTTGCTGATTAATGGTAAGCCGGTTTCAGTTACGCCAGCAGCTACTTCGTCAGCCCAATATACGCCAAATAATAATTTTCAAAGTTGCTTAAACAACTTACGCGGTCAGGCAATCGCTAGAGGCGTCTCAGGTATGAGCTACGACCGTTATACGCAAAATTTAGCACCTGATTATTCTGTGATTGAAAGACTCAATTATCAGCCTGAGTTTTCAACTCCTATTTGGGATTATTTATCTGGCTTAGTCGATGAAGAGCGAGTGCAACTCGGCCGACAAAAATTAGCAGAACATCGTTCGGTGTTAAGCCGTGTAGAAACAGCTTATGGCGTACCTGCCAATGTTGTAGTTGCAGTATGGGGTGTAGAAAGTAATTTTGGCGATATTTCAGGAAAATATCCATTGTTACAAGCTTTAGGTACCTTAAGTTGTGAAGGTCGTCGCCAAAGTTATTTCCGAGGCGAATTTTTTGCTGCGATGCGTATTTTACAGCGTGGTGATGTAAGCCAAGATCAACTTAAAGGTTCATGGGCTGGTGCATTTGGTCATACTCAATTTATGCCAAGTACCTATGAAGAGCTAGCAGTTGATTTTGATGGTGATGGGCGTCGTAATTTAGTTTCAAGCACTTCTGATGCTTTAGCGTCGACTGCGAATTTCTTAAAAAAACGTGGTTGGCAAACAGGGCAGCCATGGGGTTTTGAAGTTAAAGTCCCTGCCGGTATGTCACTAGCTAATGAGGGACGTCGTAACAAGAAATCTCTACAGCATTGGATTGATCGTGGTGTGATGCGGGCTGATGGTACACCTTTAGTACAAGGTAACTTAAGCTACGCTTCGCAAGCAGGGCTGATGGCACCCGCGGGTGCTCATGGACCTGTATTCTTAGTCTTTAAAAACTTCGATGCCATTTATGCTTACAATGCGGCTGAGAGCTATGCTTTAGCGATTGCACATTTATCAGATCGTATTCGTGGACAAGGGCCATTTATGCAGTCTTGGCCAACTGATGATGCAGGCACTTCACGCGCTGAACGTCGTGAAATTCAGACAATTTTGTTAGCACGTGGCTATGATATTGGTGCAGCGGATGGTTTAATTGGGGATAAAACCCGTAAAGCCATTATGAGTGAGCAAGCACGTTTAGGTTTAGCACAAACTGGTCGGGCAGGTCAGAAAATTCTGCAAGCTTTACGTCAAGATCGAGCACGTAACGTGATGCGCTAAAATAACACTAAAAAAGGTCTGTATTTACAGACCTTTTTTTATAGTTCATATTAATCACACAGTTTGACGGCGTCTAACAGATCAAAAATAATAGTCGTCACATCTTGGCTTAAATTGCGATTATTAAAAATCTCATACGCGCTAATAGTGACATCGGTATCGCTTGGTAATTGACGTTGTTCTTCTTCAATAAGATCTTTGATAGGCAATAAAGTTTGTTTTACTTGTAAATGCAAAACATCTTCAAAGTGAATATTGTCATCTTCAAGCTCAATGATTTGTTCATTAAAATAGGGCAATAAAATTGAATGTAAGTAGGGACCAATTTCAACAATATCAAAGATTTCAATATCGCGAGTTTCTTCAACAGTGCTGATATGATCATTGGCTTCAATCAGAATATGGTAGTAACTCACATGCCTCTCCAAAGATGTATTATTTTCATTGAAGCTTCACAATAACATGAAAAAATTGAATTTGTTGTAGATTAAAGAAAATACGCCTAGAAAAAGTAAGGGATTCTTACACTGTAACCTAAACGGCCATTATTTTTTCAGCAAAAGTTGTAAGTCAGCAGGGCTTAACTGAAAATTGTGTGCATTTTGCTGTTGTAAAATAGGATGCATTAAACCATAAGGATCATCATGATGCCCAAGCCCTAAAGCATGACCAAATTCATGTGCTAAAGTTAAGCGTAAATCATCTTTCGAACTAAACTCATAAATCATAATTTGTTTGCCATTAAACACACCTTTATCAAATTTTTTGCCAGAAAAACGTGCATTAAAACCTGAAACCTCTTGTGATAACTCTGCATTTAAAGCATTTAACTGTATGACTTCTTGATTTAAAGCATGAATCTTTTGATTATGTTGATGAATCTGCTCGCCTAATCTTTGCTGTTGTTGCTGCAAATATAATTTCTGATCTTCTAAAGTAAAACGTTGGGTGGCTGTGGCACCGCCTTGTGCATTGATCTGTTGCACTTGCTGATTATACAAATGTGTCGCTTGATTAAGATCATTACGCTTTTGACTCAGTTGCTGCTGTAAATCTTTTATCTGCTGCTTGAGTTGCTGAGCTTGCACATGGCGTTGTTGCCAAAGCGCCTGTTTCGATTCAATCTCACTCAATTTTTGTTGTCTAAAATGACTTTCTGATTGGCGTTCATCATAAATAAAATGAATACTCAGTTTAGCCTTTGGATCATAGACGAAGTAGTTTTTCCCATCTGCCTGCTGCCAAATTTGTGTCGCTTCGAATGCTAATTGCTTTACTTCGGCTGAACTAATATCAAAGCGTGGATCAATTTCAGCAATTCGGTAACGGATCCGATGATCAAAAGGAGCCAAAATTCGGTCACTAATGGGATGATGCCTTAAATGTGGATATTGCAGATTTTGATAAACCAGCAAAACACTGAATCCAAATAGGAATAAAATTGCTAAGCGCAGCATAAGCCTCATCTTGATATTTTTTGATTAATTTAGCTTAAATGCAGCACAGAACACACGGTTTTATTTGAGTAATATTTTATGTGTATATTTAAAAGAGGGCACATTATTCAAGTTTAGGTGGGTGGAGCATGTAGACAAAAATTACTTTTAAGCTCAATCGGCAGTCTAATTAGGCATAAAAAAACCGCGCTTACGCGCGGTTCTTTTTAAAGAGACAAATTATTTTTTGTCGTCTTTTACTTCTTTGAATTCAGCATCTACAACGCCATCATCCGCTTTTTGTTGTTGACCTGCATCACCACCAAATGCGTTCGGGTCAAAACCTTGTGCGCCACCAGCTTGTTGAGCTGCTTCATACGCACGTTGTGTGATTGGCATAATGATGTTTTGAAGCGCTTCAGTTTTCGCTTTAATTTCTTCAACATCATTTTCTTTAGTCGCAGCTTCTAATTCAGAAACAGCAGTTTCAACCGCAGTTTTTTCGTCAGCTGTTACTTGTTCGCCAAGATCTTTCACTGCTTTTTGAGAAGAAGCAACTAAGGCATCTGCTTCGTTACGTGCTTTTGCAAGCTCTTCAAATTTACGGTCTTCTTCAGCATTCGCTTCAGCATCACGGATCATCGCTTCGATTTCAGCATCAGATAAACCTGAGTTGGCTTTAATCTGAATCGATTGCTCTTTACCTGTGCTCTTGTCTTTCGCAGATACTTTCAAGATACCATCAGCGTTGATGTCGAAAGATACTTCAATTTGTGGCACACCACGTGGCGCAGGTGGGATATCGCCCAATTGGAAATTACCTAACAATTTGTTTTGCTGCGCCATTTTACGTTCACCTTGGTAAACCGAAATGTCTACAGCAGGCTGGTTGTCAGCAGCAGTTGAGAACACTTGAGATTTCTTCGCAGGAATCGTGGTGTTTTTCTCAATAATTGGCGTTAACACGCCACCCATGGTTTCAATACCAAGTGTAAGTGGCGTTACGTCAAGAAGAAGTACGTCAGTCTTGTCACCTGAAAGTACCGCACCTTGAATCGCAGCACCCATTGCAACCGCTTCGTCAGGGTTCACGTCTTTACGTGGTTCACGACCGAAGAATTCTTGTACTTTTTGTTGTACAAGTGGCATACGAGACTGACCACCAACTAAGATAACGTCAGAGATATCAGAAGTTGAAAGACCCGCATCTTTAAGCGCAATACGGCAAGGTTCGATAGTACGAGCAACTAAGTCAGCAACTAAACCTTCAAGTTTTGCACGTGTTACGTTGATCACTAAGTGTTTAGGACCAGTCGCATCAGCAGTGATGTATGGAAGGTTGATTTCAGTTGCGTTAGAAGAAGAAAGTTCAATCTTCGCTTTTTCAGCCGCTTCTTTTAAACGTTGAAGAGCAAGTGGATCTTGTTTCAAGTTTACGTTTTGCTCTTTCTTGAATTCTTCAACAAGGAATTCAATTAACGCGTTATCGAAGTCTTCACCACCTAAGAATGTATCACCATTTGTAGAAAGCACTTCAATTTGTTGGTCGCCATCAAGGTCAGCGATTTCAATGATTGATACGTCAAATGTACCACCACCTAAGTCGTAAACAGCAACTTTACGATCGCCTTCTTTTTTGTCCATACCGAACGCTAACGCCGCAGCAGTTGGTTCATTGATGATACGTTTAACTTCTAAACCTGCAATTTTACCTGCATCTTTTGTTGCTTGACGTTGAGCATCGTTGAAGTAAGCAGGAACAGTAATCACTGCTTCAGTTACTGTTTCACCTAAGTAATCTTCAGCTGTTTTTTTCATCTTTTTCAAGATTTCAGCAGAGATTTGTTGTGGTGCAAGTTTTTTGTCGTTTACATCAACCCAAGCATCGCCATTGTCTGCTTTAATGATTTTGTATGGGACAAGACCGATGTCTTTTTGCACTGCTTGGTCTTGGTACTTACGACCGATCAAACGTTTGATCGCGAACAGTGTGTTTTTAGGGTTAGTTACTGCTTGACGTTTCGCAGATTGACCTACAAGGATTTCGCCATCTTTATAGGCAATAATAGATGGAGTTGTACGCGCGCCTTCAGCGTTTTCGATAACTTTAACGTTGTCGCCTTCAAGTACTGCTACGCAAGAGTTTGTAGTACCTAAGTCAATACCAATGATTTTAGCCATTAGATGGATTCCTCAAAAATTCTGTTGTGATGTTTCACTTGTTATTCGATATGAGAGCCGTTGAAGATTTTTCAAGTAAATTTTTTGAAAATATTTTCTAAGCTCTCGAATTTTTTAGCTTTAAGCGCCAACCATAACCATAGCAGGGCGTAATAAACGACCGTTTAGGCTATAGCCTTTTTGCAACACTGTGCCAATTTCGTTGGCTTTCGCATCAGGTGCAATACCTACAGCTTGATGCAAGTCTGCATTAAAGCCATTTTCTGTATCGACCGCGACAATACCAAATTTCTCTAAAGTAGAGAGCAATGATTTCAGGGTAAGTTCTACACCTTCAGACAAAGGCGTTTTTTCTTCGCCTGCAGCAGCAATTGCACGTTCTAAGTTATCAACGGTGTCTAATAACTGCTTCGCGAATTTTTCCAAAACAGCGTCTTTATGTTTGTCTGACTCGCGTTGAATGCGCTCTACACTTTTTTGCGCTTCATAGACTGCATTGGCAGTACGTGCTTTTTCTAGCTTAAGGTCGCCTTCGAGTTGGGCAATTTGCGCTTGTAAAGATTCAACGGTAACTTCAGCCTGCTCAGTTTCGGCTTGAGTTTGCGCTGTTGTTGGTTCCGCTTGCTCTAAGTCTTGAGCTTGCTCATTTTGCTCAGTCGCCATTGCTTTACTCCGTTTGAATGGGTTCTTAAACATGTACAGTCCTTTGGCATCAGCTCTAACTCTGTTAACTCTGAACTGCCATGAGTTTGATAAATTTCATGATTGCTAATAGAAATCGGGGCGGGGATTGGAAATTCAAGCACCACTTGCATTAAATCTATAAATAATCTGCGATTGGCTCATTTGCATAGAAGATCAACCGAATCATCAGGCGCAGCAGAAAAAATTTAAATCACGATAAATTGAACATGATAATAGCGCATATTATTGATCATTAGATTGGTGTTATTTTTTATAATTTTATTAAATATCAGTTATTTAATATTAAATTTTTATTTTCATATATTTGATTAATATTTAAAAGCGATCAATATTTGACTAAATAAGTATTTCTCAATAGCTTGGTTTTTGCATATTATTTATTCAGATTCTATGGCTGTAGTTTCTTTTCGGTATTTTAGAAATACATTTTTCAAGACTTATCCAACCTCTGGATAGGTCTTTTTTTTGCTTAAAAAAAGAAGCGCTTTTGGCGCTTCTAGTACAAGATTAACGTTGGCGTTGTTCTTCAAAATATTTAATTGCCTTTTGACGCTTATCTTCATTGATGCGACGCTGTTCGGCAGCACGTCTTTGTTGATCAACTTGACGCTCTCTTTTTAGCTGTTCCTGGCGCTGTTTGTTGGCTTGTTGTTCGCGCTGGCGTTGCTGTAACTGCTGTTCACGTTTGCGCTGTTGTTCAACTTGCTCACGACGTTTACGATCTAAATCTTGATTACGATCACGTTGTTGCTGTAATTGTTGTTGACGACGTTTTTGTTCTAACTGTTGACGTTCGCGTTGTTGCTGTAGACGCTGTCGTTCTAACTCAGTTTTTTGTCGGTCTAGTTGTAACTGACGGCTACGATTTTGCTCAGCTAAACGACGACGTTCTAGTTCTAAACGTTGCCGTTGTTGCGTGTCATAACGGTTATCATAATTACGGTCATAGTTGCGGTCGTAGCCACGATCATAACGTCCATCGTAATAACCATCGTCTGGAAAAGCCACACAACCCACAGCTAAAAATGTGGTTGCCACCGACAATAATAAAAGTTTTTTAGCCATGTTGTTGATCCTTGTGCCAAAATCTAAACTGTAAATAGCATAACGGATATATGGATTTAGCTGTGTTATAGATTAGATGATTTATATAACAATATAGTGGCAAAGTCGTTTGATCATGTAGAAATTATGAAGATTTTAAGCAAATTGAAGGAATAATCATCAATGATAAAAATAAAAAAAATATTGCAGTATAGCCAAGTTCCAGCTGCACGGCTTATTGATCATTTACCCCCATTTAGTCAAAAGGCTTTGCTGAAGTTGTTGGGCTATCCTTATGATTACCCGCAACTTGATCCATTTACTGCTTGCATAATGGCTATTAAGCATCAGCAAAGGCAAACAGGATTTTTAGCCCAAGATGTAGAGCGTACACGTCATCGTTATGAACAACAAATGCGATTATTATCTGCTCGCCAAACTAAAGTTGCTCAAATTCAAGATTTACGTTTGCCATTGGCAAGCGCTACTTTAAAAGCTCGTCATTATCATCCAAAGCCCAATAAAAAATTAGCCATGTTGGTTTTTTATCATGGCGGTGGCTTTGTCGCAGGTGGTTTAGAAACTCACGATGAAATCTGTCGTTTACTGGCGCACACGATGCAGGTGCAAGTTTTGAGTGTGCAGTATCCTTTAGCGCCTGAGGCTGGCCCACAACAAGTTATTGATGCGAGTCAACAGGCTTTGCAATGGGTATATGAGAACCGTCGCCAATTAAATATTTATAAAGCGCGTATTGCCATTGCAGGTGATAGTGCAGGCGGCAATATTTGTGCAGTCGTGGCACAGCGTAGTATTAATTATAGCTATGCACCACAAGCTCAGTTACTCATTTATCCTGCGATTGACTTTAATTTTAATTATCCTTCGCTACAGATGTTTGGATATGGTTTAGCATTAACTGCAGCTGATGTGAGGCAGGTGAAACAACTATATGCGCATCAACATGCTATCGCGCTTGATGATCCGATTATTTCACCTATATATGCCAAGCCCAATGTCTCTTTAGCTGCGACCTTTATTGTGACAGCAGGCCATGACGTATTACATGATGAAGCGGAGTTGTATGCGGAAAAATTAGCTGCACATGGTTGTAGGGTGCAATATCAAAATTATTTAGAACAGGCGCATGGCTTTATACATTTAACACCTATTTCCAAACAGGCGAAAAAACATTGCTTAGAAATCGCCAAGCAATTTAAAAAATTTTGGTGGGCCCATGTTTAAAGTGTTTCACGTGAAACATGTTTAACCAAATGGACTTTTGCTTCAGGTAAGATTAATTGCACTTCAGGCATATAAAAGCTATCGATATAACGTGCTTGATTAAAATTTGGAAATAACCCATCAGTGTTATGCCATTGCACTGACTTTAATTTACATAACTTACCGCGAAATTGAGGGGTGAAGATATAACGCTGTCCTTGCCAGTGTTGTTGTACATTTAAAATATGGTCTGGTAATTGGTGACTATTAATATAAAAACTAGAATTATTCTTCGCATGATTTAATTGAATCATCATACTTTGCTGCTGAGTCTTAATTTCACAATACATGCCAGTAGTGGTTTTAGTCCAATTAAATTGCGCAAGCTCCTTAGGTAAACCCCAAAAGGTTTGGCCATGCAGGATAGATTCCCGACTAGAAACTAGTATTTTGACAATAGAAGAATAACGTTGTCTTTGTTGCACAGGATGATCGACAATGAACAAAGCATCATAACTGCCAATCGGAGTATACTGATAACGTAATAAAACCACATGCAACATATGACCGCTACGAGAAGCCCGTAAATTAAATGTTTTAGCATGTTGTAAGAATTGTGGACTGGCCCAATAATTTAAAATATAGGCTTCGCCATGACATTGCCACGGTGGATAGTGTTTTAACTCAGGTAGTATTTGTTGTTGAGTCATATTAATTCCTTTTCGATGCTCAGGACTGTTTTATTTATACTGAACGACTAATATCAAGAAATTAAAGTAGAAACGATTTGGATTGGTAAACAAATGTTAAAAAAAATCTTAGTAGCAAGTGTAATAGCTGGAACGAGTTTAAGTAGTTACGCTTCAAATACAGTAGTTGAAATGAAAACCACGATGGGCAGCATTGAAATTGAACTATTTAATGCACAAGCCCCTATAACTATAAAAAACTTTGAAAATTATGTGAAAAAGAAATTTTATAATGGCACCATTTTTCATCGGGTTATTCCAGGGTTTATGATGCAGGGTGGTGGTATGACTGTTGATATGCAGGAAAAGCCAACAGCTAAGGCGATTATAAATGAAGCCAGTAATGGTATTAAAAATACTCGTGGTACTGTTGCGATGGCACGTAGCAATGATCCTAATTCGGCTAAAAGCCAGTTCTTTATTAATGTGGCGGATAATTACTTTTTAGACCAAACGCCAGAAAAGCCAGGTTATGCTGTATTCGGACAAGTCATTAAAGGTATGGAAATCGTAGATCAAATCGTTAAATTGCCGACTACACGTTATGGTGTACATGCAAATGTGCCAAGAAATCCAGTCAAAATTTTAAGCATACAAATTAAGACCACAAAATTAAAAAATAAATAATTTTTTATAAAAATATTTAAAATTATAAACTTATGCACTATTTTGGTGATAATGAAGCTGTAATTGCGCACAAAAAACAAACACTCGTTGGTGTTTTGTTTGCAAAATACTTGCTAAGCAAAAAAAACCACCTATAATGGCCAGCATACCAACGCAGTAAAGCGCAATAGATTTAGCACGAAGTGTTAAGTTGTTGAGTTTTAATGTGTTTTAGCTTTTTAGCGACGAGCTATAAAGTTAATCATTAAGAGATTATGAAGAACAACTTGTGTGGATTTTTACTGGTTGATCAATCGAATATATTTTCATTGATAATTGGTAAGAATTTCTCGAAGTTTATTTGAGCAAATTTTTTGTCAGTAATTGATGAGCCAAGATTGGTGCCCTATAGGCACTATTGATTTTAAACTGAAGAGTTTGATCATGGCTCAGATTGAACGCTGGCGGCAGGCTTAACACATGCAAGTCGAGCGGATGAAGGTAGCTTGCTACTGGATTCAGCGGCGGACGGGTGAGTAATGCTTAGGAATCTGCCCATTAATGGGGGACAACAGTTGGAAACGACTGCTAATACCGCATACGCCCTACGGGGGAAAGCAGGGGATCTTCGGACCTTGCGTTAATGGATGAGCCTAAGTCGGATTAGCTAGTTGGTGGGGTAAAGGCCTACCAAGGCGACGATCTGTAGCGGGTCTGAGAGGATGATCCGCCACACTGGGACTGAGACACGGCCCAGACTCCTACGGGAGGCAGCAGTGGGGAATATTGGACAATGGGCGAAAGCCTGATCCAGCCATGCCGCGTGTGTGAAGAAGGCCTTTTGGTTGTAAAGCACTTTAAGCGAGGAGGAGGCTACTTAGATTAATACTCTAGGATAGTGGACGTTACTCGCAGAATAAGCACCGGCTAACTCTGTGCCAGCAGCCGCGGTAATACAGAGGGTGCGAGCGTTAATCGGATTTACTGGGCGTAAAGCGTGCGTAGGCGGCTTTTTAAGTCGGATGTGAAATCCCTGAGCTTAACTTAGGAATTGCATTCGATACTGGGAAGCTAGAGTATGGGAGAGGATGGTAGAATTCCAGGTGTAGCGGTGAAATGCGTAGAGATCTGGAGGAATACCGATGGCGAAGGCAGCCATCTGGCCTAATACTGACGCTGAGGTACGAAAGCATGGGGAGCAAACAGGATTAGATACCCTGGTAGTCCATGCCGTAAACGATGTCTACTAGCCGTTGGGGCCTTTGAGGCTTTAGTGGCGCAGCTAACGCGATAAGTAGACCGCCTGGGGAGTACGGTCGCAAGACTAAAACTCAAATGAATTGACGGGGGCCCGCACAAGCGGTGGAGCATGTGGTTTAATTCGATGCAACGCGAAGAACCTTACCTGGTCTTGACATACAGAGAACTTTCCAGAGATGGATTGGTGCCTTCGGGAACTCTGATACAGGTGCTGCATGGCTGTCGTCAGCTCGTGTCGTGAGATGTTGGGTTAAGTCCCGCAACGAGCGCAACCCTTTTCCTTATTTGCCAGCACTTCGGGTGGGAACTTTAAGGATACTGCCAGTGACAAACTGGAGGAAGGCGGGGACGACGTCAAGTCATCATGGCCCTTACGACCAGGGCTACACACGTGCTACAATGGTCGGTACAAAGGGTTGCTACCTCGCGAGAGGATGCTAATCTCAAAAAGCCGATCGTAGTCCGGATTGGAGTCTGCAACTCGACTCCATGAAGTCGGAATCGCTAGTAATCGCGGATCAGAATGCCGCGGTGAATACGTTCCCGGGCCTTGTACACACCGCCCGTCACACCATGGGAGTTTGTTGCACCAGAAGTAGGTAGTCTAACCGTAAGGAGGACGCTTACCACGGTGTGGCCGATGACTGGGGTGAAGTCGTAACAAGGTAGCCGTAGGGGAACCTGCGGCTGGATCACCTCCTTAACGAAAGATTGGCGACCGGTAAGAATCCACAACAAGTTGTTCTT
>NZ_JCAKMX010000022.1:0-52768 GCF_059515825.1 Acinetobacter sp. CY17 | reverse complement strand
AAGAACAACTTGTTGTGGATTCTTACCGGTCGCCAATCTTTCGTTAAGGAGGTGATCCAGCCGCAGGTTCCCCTACGGCTACCTTGTTACGACTTCACCCCAGTCATCGGCCACACCGTGGTAAGCGTCCTCCTTACGGTTAGACTACCTACTTCTGGTGCAACAAACTCCCATGGTGTGACGGGCGGTGTGTACAAGGCCCGGGAACGTATTCACCGCGGCATTCTGATCCGCGATTACTAGCGATTCCGACTTCATGGAGTCGAGTTGCAGACTCCAATCCGGACTACGATCGGCTTTTTGAGATTAGCATCCTCTCGCGAGGTAGCAACCCTTTGTACCGACCATTGTAGCACGTGTGTAGCCCTGGTCGTAAGGGCCATGATGACTTGACGTCGTCCCCGCCTTCCTCCAGTTTGTCACTGGCAGTATCCTTAAAGTTCCCACCCGAAGTGCTGGCAAATAAGGAAAAGGGTTGCGCTCGTTGCGGGACTTAACCCAACATCTCACGACACGAGCTGACGACAGCCATGCAGCACCTGTATCAGAGTTCCCGAAGGCACCAATCCATCTCTGGAAAGTTCTCTGTATGTCAAGACCAGGTAAGGTTCTTCGCGTTGCATCGAATTAAACCACATGCTCCACCGCTTGTGCGGGCCCCCGTCAATTCATTT
This sequence comes from Acinetobacter sp. CY17, assembly GCF_059515825.1. Classification (NCBI taxonomy): domain Bacteria; kingdom Pseudomonadati; phylum Pseudomonadota; class Gammaproteobacteria; order Moraxellales; family Moraxellaceae; genus Acinetobacter; species Acinetobacter sp. CY17. The sequence goes on along the minus strand of NZ_JCAKMX010000022.1, from coordinate 52,094 downwards.
GAGTTTTAGTCTTGCGACCGTACTCCCCAGGCGGTCTACTTATCGCGTTAGCTGCGCCACTAAAGCCTCAAAGGCCCCAACGGCTAGTAGACATCGTTTACGGCATGGACTACCAGGGTATCTAATCCTGTTTGCTCCCCATGCTTTCGTACCTCAGCGTCAGTATTAGGCCAGATGGCTGCCTTCGCCATCGGTATTCCTCCAGATCTCTACGCATTTCACCGCTACACCTGGAATTCTACCATCCTCTCCCATACTCTAGCTTCCCAGTATCGAATGCAATTCCTAAGTTAAGCTCAGGGATTTCACATCCGACTTAAAAAGCCGCCTACGCACGCTTTACGCCCAGTAAATCCGATTAACGCTCGCACCCTCTGTATTACCGCGGCTGCTGGCACAGAGTTAGCCGGTGCTTATTCTGCGAGTAACGTCCACTATCCTAGAGTATTAATCTAAGTAGCCTCCTCCTCGCTTAAAGTGCTTTACAACCAAAAGGCCTTCTTCACACACGCGGCATGGCTGGATCAGGCTTTCGCCCATTGTCCAATATTCCCCACTGCTGCCTCCCGTAGGAGTCTGGGCCGTGTCTCAGTCCCAGTGTGGCGGATCATCCTCTCAGACCCGCTACAGATCGTCGCCTTGGTAGGCCTTTACCCCACCAACTAGCTAATCCGACTTAGGCTCATCCATTAACGCAAGGTCCGAAGATCCCCTGCTTTCCCCCGTAGGGCGTATGCGGTATTAGCAGTCGTTTCCAACTGTTGTCCCCCATTAATGGGCAGATTCCTAAGCATTACTCACCCGTCCGCCGCTGAATCCAGTAGCAAGCTACCTTCATCCGCTCGACTTGCATGTGTTAAGCCTGCCGCCAGCGTTCAATCTGAGCCATGATCAAACTCTTCAGTTTAAAATCAATAGTGCCTATAGGGCACCAATCTTGGCTCATCAATTACTGACAAAAAATTTGCTCAAATAAACTTCGAGAAATTCTTACCAATTATCAATGAAAATATATTCGATTGATCAACCAGTAAAAATCCACACAAGTTGTTCTTCATAATCTCTTAATGATTTTCTTGCATCTTCGTCAGAAGCAAGTAGTCGGCTATAATACTCTTATTCTCACAAGAGTCAAGCGATTTATTTCAATCACTGCCGATGGATGAGCATTATAAATAAAAATGTAACACTAACAAGCTCTTTTTTAATTAAATGTTGATTAAATCAACTCAAAAAAATATAAGACAATGATTTTTATGGGAAAATATTTTTAATAATTTATACCAAATTGATTCCTTTTGGTTTTAGAATCTAGTTTTTTTCAGTTAAATCAATGCAAAACAGCCGTTTTTGATTCTGATCAGAGCCAAGAACAAGCCAAAGCGAAAAATCGGCTTTGGCTTGTGACATAGTTTTAGAACTTCATACTTAGACGTGCCCAATAATTACGGCCAATATTATTAAATTGCTCATTACCCGCTAAGCCAATGCCAGCATTACCCATTTTATTTAAGTGTTCGGCATAGCTTTTATCTAATACATTATCAATTCCGACTGCCAGATCAACACCCTGTCTTAAATGATAGGTCGCATTGACTGCGAGTGTGCCAAAACCATGACTTGGCTTCAGGTCATAACCCACAATATTTCCCTCACCGACACTGACACGGTCTTGATCATCAACCATACGCCAGAGTAGTCCTAAGTTATATTTATCTTGGCTATAACGCAGATTAATACGCGCCTCTAGAGGTGCAATTTGTGGCAAAGCAGTATGGTCAGTGGTATTTTCACCCCAAGCATACATCGCACTTAGATCTGCAGAGATTGCATCAGTAAATTGATAGCCAATACCGGCTTCTGCACCTGCAATTGTAGCGTCTACATTACGACTATGTGCCTCTAAAGCACCTTGCATACCTGTAGCTTGATATGTCGTTAAAACATAGTCCTGCACTAAACCTGCATAAGCCGATACCCAAGAATTCCAACCCGCATGATGATGTTGATAGCCAAGATCGAGCTGTAAAGTTTTTTCAGTATCCACATGGTTAAAGGTGTTGAGATGACCATTACCTGATTTTGGACTAAATAACTCCCAGTAATCCGGCATACGCTCTACATACCCTAAGCCAATATAGGTTTTGCCGTCATCGTGTTCGGGATGAATGTTTTCAAAACGGATAAAAGCACTAGGTAAAGTCTGCTCTCGTTCACGATTTAAACCTGTTTGAGTACTCGCACGTTGATCTTGGACCTGAACCTGATCAACACGCAGCCCTGTGACCACACGATTATCGTCACCCAAGTCATAGCTTAGTTCCGTAAAAGCACCATAAGATTGAAACTGCATATCAGTTTCGCGTGGCAGATCCTTATAACTGTTATGCATACCTTTACGAATGCTATGACGATTACGTTGACTATCTAAGCCGCTGATCAATTGCAGCTTATCCCACTCTGTAGTCATGGCCACTCGGGCATTTAAAGTTTGACGTGCAACATTGGTGGCCATTGGCATTTTCATACCGCCTGCAGGGTTAAACTCTCGCAAGCTAAAGTTATCCATCACATGATCATTAAAGTTGTAATTCACTTGAGCTTCGAGTTTTTTTACATGATCAGTTAAGTTCTTCTTTTCAGCACGTAGGCCTAAACTCTCACGGGCAAATTTAGATCCATCCATCGCGCGTCCAGCATACACCGCTTCACCATCAGCCTTACCTGCGGTCAACTCTAACCAAGTATCTTGATTTGGTGTCCAACCCAAAGCCAGATCAGCATTCCAACGCTGCCAATCCGAAGGCACAGTGTTACCATCACCATCTTGATAGCTATCTGAAACCGAACGATTGGTATTCAAACGGATATATTTGTGTTCATCGCCCACAGCAGCTTCAATGTTATGGTCTAAGCGCCCATAAGAACCAACCACAACACTGGCTTGACCACGATAATTGTGATCCTGATCAAATTGCTCAGGTCTACGTTCAAAAATCACTGTAGCGGCCGAGCCCGTATTGGCATATTGAACGGTTTGTGGACCCTTAATCACTGAAATTTGATCATAACTTTCAGGTGAAATATATGAGCTTGGCGAGTCCATTCGACTTGGGCAAGCACCAAGGTTTTCTGTACCATCGGTCAAAATTTTAATTCTTGAACCAAACATACCGCGGAAGGTCACGTCACCATTGGTACCTGCACCACTATTCACGGCGCTAAATCCCACAATACTTTGCAAATAATCCGCCCCATCTGCAGCTGGAATGGGTTGAATCGGCTGTTTAGGATCAGCGCGTACAATTAAACCATGGGCATCATTGCCTTGCTGTGCTGTTGCCACAATTGGCGCTAAGGATAGAGGTTGATTTTCTGAATTTTGAGCCGCAAAAATTGTACTTGAATAGGCGATCGCCATGGCAGCCGCTAGAGGCTGTAATAAAAACTGACCTGATGTCATGATCATCTCACTTAAAACATAAATACGAGTAGGCTAGAGCCAACAAAGACCCTAAAAAATTGATCGAAATTTATGCAAAAAGTGGTGGAGCTCGCCCTTGCGGCAATAAAAATAAGCGTTGTAGAACAAACCAAACATAGGCGGCATTATTTTGCCAGGCAGCAAAACGCACTTGAATACGGTCTAGTACTTCCTTAACCGATAATTCAGGTGGTAAAACTAAATTGCCATATACCGTACAATATTGGCACTGATGATTAGCATCATGATGCTGATGCTCATGTTGTTGCTCTACAGCGTGATGATGTGCATGTGTTTCTGAATGTGAATGCAGTAAAGCTTGGGCAATAGTTTCACAGACCGGCGCCACTTGATAATGTGCTGGCAATAAAGGCTGTAAAAACACAGCAATCTGTAAAAACACGGCTGCAAAAGACAGCAGTAAAGCACTGCGCTGATACAAAAACAAAAACCCATACCTTGAGTATGGGTTTAAGTATAACAAAGTGGCAGAAAAAAGCAGCCTCTTTGCTTAACGTTGCACTTTTTGACGTTGACGTAACACTTTTTCCACTTTCTCACGTGCACGTTGACGTTTGAGTGGTGAGAGATAATCGACAAAAAGTTTACCGTTTAAGTGATCCATTTCATGCTGAATACAAACTGCCAGAAGTTCATCTGCTTCCATCTCAAATGCTTGACCTTCAAGGTTAATTGCTTCGATCTTTACGCGTGACGGACGCTCAACTTTGTCGTATATTTGGGGCACTGATAAACAGCCCTCTTCATACGGTTGGGTCTCTGTCGTCAGTGGGGTAATTTTTGGATTAATGAAAACCAAAGGTTGATCTTTGTTCTCAGATAAATCCATCACGATCAATTGAATATGATGGTCAACTTGGGTCGCAGCCAAGCCAATGCCGGGCGCTGCATACATCGTTTCAAACATATCTGCAGCAAGCTGACGAATTTCATCAGTAACTTCTTCGACAGGTTTCGCAATGGTACGAAGACGGGGATCCGGGAAACTTAAAATAGGTAACAAGGCCATACTGCGTCCTCAATTCTGCCATTGAATTAAAAAACCCAATGAAGGAATGCTTCATCAGAAAATTGTGTGTAAGATCGTTATTATAACGCAACTACATACATAATTTTAGGAATTATGATAATGAAAAAGGTTTTGACAGACACTGCTATTTTTCGTGTCTTGGGGTTTAAGCAGCAATTATTGGCTGTTGCAATATGTACCAGTTTGGGGCTGGCTTTTATCAGTGTCGCTGAAGCTGCGCCGGCACGTAATATTAATCCACCTGCTTTAAAAGCCAATGCACCCAACGTGTATATTGTCAAAAAAGGCGATACCTTGTGGGACATTTCAAAACGTTTTTTAAAAAATCCGCTACGCTGGCGTGAAATTTGGGCCAGCAATAAACATGTCAAAAATCCGCATTGGATTTTCCCTGGTGACCGCCTCTTAATGTGCGATTATCAAGGTCGTCCAATTTTGGGTAAAGATGAAGGTGATGGTTGTGAAGGCATTATTAATCGCTACTTAGGCAGTCAAAACTTAAGACCTCAAGTGCGTTTAGAATCGACTAACAATGCCATTCCTGTAATTGCCTTAGATGATATCAAAAACTTTTTAGAACGCTCACATATTATTGGCCCTGATGCACTAGATGCAACGCCTTATATTGTGGGTGCAGCTGATCAACGTGTGTTAGCAGCCAAAGGACAAACAGTTTATGCACGTGGTGCTGGTTTAGAATCAGGTCAACGCTATGCAATTTACCGTGAAGGTGAACCTTATACAGCAGTAGATGCGAAAGGACGCAAATATCCAATTGCTTTAGAACTGACACAAGTCGCGACAGCCATTGCCAGCAAAAATACGGATGATATAACCACCCTAGAAATTACCGACACTTACAACTACGAAGTCCGTCGTGGTGATCGTGTTTTACCAATTTACGACCCAATGTTGCCAACTTTGTTCTACCCTGTAGAGGCAGATCATGTCGTGCCAGAGGGTAAAGTGATTCGTGTACAAGGTTCAATTGGTACAGCAGCTCAAGGTAGCGTCGTCACTTTAGATCGTGGTAGCCAACACGGCGTACAAAGTGGCCATGTTTTTGCACTTTCACAACAAGGCGAAATTGTCACCGATCCAAAAACCAAAGAACGGATTCAGCTCCCAGGACAACGTATTGGGCATGTCATGGTCTTTAAAACCTTTGATCAATTCAGCTATGGCTATATTCTAAATAGTGAATTACCCATTAAAGTCGGTGCTCATTTAGTGGCACCGGACAGTGATGACTAATCTCTAAAGTGAGGTGAGGTATGTTGCAGCAACTCTCACAGAATCAACTTGATACCATACGTCTCTGGTATTTGGTGCAACATTCCTTATCGAGTTTTTATAAACTCATCCAGCATTATGGCTCAGTCCAAGCCGCCTTTACAGCGCGACATGACTGGGCCAGCTTGAATTTACATCGCAGCCATCTAAAACGTGTTCAAGACTTTGAACAAGCTGCCGTTCAAGATCATTTCCAAAAAACTTTAGACCTTATTCAGCAACATAGTGATTTTGTACTGTGTTTAGATGATGCTGACTATCCACAACAACTCAACACCTATAATGACAAGCCACCTATTTTATTTGGTCAGGGTGATGTCTCTATTTTAAATGAAGCACAAATTGCGATTGTAGGCAGTCGTAAACCCAGTCCACATGGCCGACAAGTAGCTTATGATTTTGCGTATTATTTAAGTGAAAAAGGATTTTATATTAATAGCGGTCTAGCCTTAGGGATTGATGAAGCTGCACATAAAGGTGGCTTACTACATGGGCGTACCTTGGCGGTTATTGCCACTGGCTTAGAAACAACCTACCCCAGCCAACATTTGCAATTAAGACAACAAATCATTGCCCAAGGTGGTGCAGTGATTAGTGAACTTTTACCCTTCACTCAGCCCTTACAACATCATTTTCCACGGCGTAACCGAATTGTCAGTGGTTTAAGCCTAGGTATTATTGTGGCTGAAGCAACTTTAAAAAGTGGCTCGCTCATTACTGCTAAAATTGCTGCGGAACAAGGTAAACATATTTTTGCAATTCCAGGTTATATCTATGATGAGTATCATCAAGGTTGCCATTTACTCATTCGTGAAGGCGCAACCTTAGTGGATCATCCTGAACAAGTGCTTGAAGACTTAGCTTTAGCCACTACATGGCAACATCAACAACAGAGCCAGCGCAAATCAAACGTCTCTGATCGCACACCCCCTCTACTGCCTAAAACCAGCAAGACTGTTGTACCTGAACATTTAGCAGCGCTCTACGCCGTACTCGATTGGCAAGGTCAGGATTTAGACCAACTGTGTTTGAAATTAAATGACCATGCAGCCAGCTTAACAGGCCAATTAATGGAACTTGAACTCCTTGGGTTAGCGATGCAACAGTCAGGTTTATACCTGCGTTGTGGTTCAGGTCAATAAGGTTCACAATAGTCTTTCCATCCATCAAGTTAAGGGAAAGATGTATATGATTACGACCTCTGTTGCTGAAGCGGCACAATGTCTCAAACAAGGACAAGTTTTAGCTTACCCTACAGAGGCTGTTTGGGGTCTAGGTTGTGACCCATATAACGAACAGGCATTTTTAGAGATCTTACGCTTAAAACAGCGTCCGATGGAAAAAGGGGTAATTTTACTGGCTGCCAGTCTGCATCAAGTGGAACCTTTGTTGGCACATTTGCAAACGAGTATTCGTGAACAAGTGATTGCCTCATGGACCAATCGCAGTGCCAACGAACGTGCCACCACATGGCTATTGCCTGCGACCAATGAAATTCCAACGTGGATCAAAGGCAATCATCCAAAGGTCGCGGTACGTGTTACGACGCATCCTTTATGCGTAGCACTATGCAATGCTTTTGATGGTTTTATCGTCTCTACCAGTGCCAATCCAGCAGGACTTGAACCTGCACGTTCTTTACAAGATGCTAGTCAATATTTCGCCCAAGAATTAAATTATTTAAATGGTGATTTAGGCTTAAGCCGTGAACCAAGTCGCATTTTAGACGCTGAAACAGGTGCAGTGATTCGAGCCTAAATCATTAAATTTTAGGCAAAAAAAAGCTCAGCCATATAGGGACGGCTGAGCATAAAAAGGATGTGTAAATCACATCCAGAGGGTCTTTCAATCTGGTGCCTACTTAAGATCTTTAAGAATTACTTAAGTATTTGCGATGGCGGTATTATGTTCTAATCACTTGTTTTTAACAAATATATTTTTAAACTCAATTAATATATAAAATGTATTAGCTAATTATATTTTTACCTATTTGTTCAACGTATCTGACTATTTTGTATTTAGTTTTAAAAGAATTATCAATTTTCCATATTTGAAAAACTGAAGTTCTTTTAGAACAACTTCAATAAAAATATTTTTTACAGCCATGTGGCTGCTTAATTTTTAGACTCAAGCTTTACGCTGTGCTAAAAAAACGGCTGCCAAAATCACCCCACCTCCTATGCTGTGATAGATGGTCCATGCTTCATTGAGCCAAACATAGGCGATCATAGCGGTAAAAATTGGCATTAAATTCATAAAAATGCTGGTGCTATTGGGGCCTAATTTTTGAATGGCTAGCATCCACAGTAAAGGTGCTAGCAAAGATGGAAAAACCGCTGCATATAATACGCTTAAAATATTGGCGCTCGTTAATGTATCTAGGCCTATATACGCGATGAAGGGTAAGTGATACAGGACCGCGAAACAGATTTGCATATACAGCATGATCATCAGTGGCAAAGACAATTGCCACTTCTTTAAAAATACTCCATAAAAAGCATAGAAAAACACTGCTAGTAGCATAACAAGATCGCCACTATGCTGACCGAGGCTGAGTATTGCCGCCAATTGTCCTTGGCCAATCACATATAATAAGCCTAAAAAAGATAACGCACTGCCAATAACCGCATAACGGTTAGGGCGTTGTTTTAAAATCAGCAGCGCCACAAAAATGGTAAAAATAGGGATGAAAGCATTAATTAAGCCCATATTGGTGGCCGTCGTATAATGCGCCGCACTATAGGCCAGACCTTGATACAGCAACATGCCAAAAGCACTCAGAATAGCAATCTTGCCAAGAGCAGGCTTAATCTGCTGACGTTGCTGCCACACAGGTAGTAGCATAAATGGGCTCAAAATGAGCCATGCAATAAACCATCGGTAAAAACTAATACTGATAGGTTCAATAAATTCAGTGACGTAACGTGTCACCACAATATTTAATGACCAAATTAATACTGCACCAATGGGTAATAACACTGCCCACCAAGCCATCCGGCTTTGTTTCATTGTATTGTCCTTAATTTTTCTTTTGCGCCAACATCACGCCTGCAATGGCCATGATGGTACCTAATGTATGGTAATACATCCACTGCTCACCCAAATAAAAATAAGCCACAAGTGCGGTAATAATGGGCCCCAAATTCGTAAACATACTTGAACGATTAGGTCCCAAAGTTTGCATAGCTTTCATCCACATAAATGGTGCCACAATTGAAGGAAGTAGCGCCGCATACATCACACTGCTCACATTAGCTTGATCTAAGGGTTGCAAACCAAACACCAATAACAAAGGGATATGCAGGAGTAGGGCCAAGAGTGTTTGTGCAAATAAACTCACCCCTAAATTTAAAGGCAATTGCCAGGCACGTAATAACACGCCATATAGTGCATAGCTCAGCACCGCAATAATCATTAGGCCATCACCAAAATGAAAAATGCCCTGCAATAAAGTCATTGGTTGACCTCGTGATATTAAAAATAGTAAACCTGTGATAGAGAGGATACTTCCAAATATTCCGTATTGATTGGGCTTTTCAGTCAGAATAATGAAGCTGACGAAAATGGTAAAAATAGGAATAAAAGCATTGATAATGCTCATATTAGTGGCAGTGGTACTATGCCCTGCCCAATAAGACAAACACTGATAAATCAGCATGGCCAGACTTGCCAACACAGTTAGCTGACCCAAATGTGCAAACACTTGCTGTTTTTGTTGGATGAGTGCTTTAAATACAAAAGGTGCGATAACCATTAAGGCAATCAGTAAACGCCAAAAACTAATACTCACTGGCTCAATCACATGAGCAGCATAACGTGTAACCACCATATTCAGCGCCCAAATCACCACTGGAATCAGCGGAAAACTATATAACCAAATTGAATGAGTCTGAGTAGTGGCAGTGGGTGTGGTCATAGCACAGCATCTTATTTTAACTTGCTGCCATTTTAGCGGGCTTTTCTAGATCAGCTGTACAAGTTTTCACTTGCTCGTATCGCATTTTCTCGCTACAACATCAGTTGCTTAAAAACAAATAAGGATCAGTCATAATGACTTCTGTATACAATATTCCTGTAGTCACCATCAATGGCGCAGAAACCACATTAAATCAATATCAAGGTAAAGTGCTGCTGATTGTAAACGTGGCTTCTAAATGTGGCCTCACCTCACAATACGAAGGCCTACAAAAACTTTACAATGATCAAAAAAGCGCTGGCTTAGAAATCTTAGCTTTTCCATCTAATGATTTCTTGGCACAAGAACCAGGAAGTAATGAAGAAATTCAACAATTTTGTAGTGTAAATTACCAAATTGATTTCCCATTGTTTAGCAAAATTACGGTTGTCGGCGAAGATAAACACCCGCTTTACCAAGCATTAACCCAAGCAATTCCGGAGCGTATTGGTGAAGGTCCATGGGTGAAAGATTTAACTGATTATGGTTTAACACCAAATCAACCGCCTGAAGTGCTTTGGAACTTTGAGAAATTCTTGGTCAATAAAAATGGTGAAGTGGTGGCACGTTTTGCTCCAGACATTGCCGCAGATGATGCGCGTATTAGCGATGCCATTGCAGCTGAATTAGCCAAATAAATTATACATTCCGTAAAGTATCTATACCTCTTAGATACTTTACTTTTTATTCAATACAAGTTGTTGCATTGGATGAATATTGACGGTGACTATATATTCCAACATCTATCAAGTCTTTCAAATGATCTTGCTGAAAAAAAGAGTGCTTAGGCACTCTTTTTTATTTTTTGTTATGCCTTTGCAACAATCCATATTGTTGTCATATTTCTGTCGTATCTTACTCTATACATTGAATATTGGATCTAATTAGGCATGAGAAAGATTTTGCAAAGCATGGCAACGCCAATTGTGTTATTTAGTTTTGGTCTTGTAATGCTGGGCTGTGGCCAAACCCCTGCCCCTGAAGCAACTGCCCAGCCTGAAACCAATGTCAATTTAGAACAACAGGTGACTGAAGAAACAACAGCGCAAACCAGTGAACTCAAATCAGGCAGTATGTTTTATATGGTACGCGACGTTGCTGATGTACAGTTAAAAGCAGGTAGTTACATTGCTGACTTGCAACAGACCCAAACTGACTTGCAACAAGCAGTTGATTTACAAGATCATGAAAAATTAGAGGCTGCTGCCAAAAATTTACATAGTCAATTAACAGGCTTTAACCAAGCTTTAAATAGCCTTGATCTAAAAAGTCAGGAAATTGCCGACATTCGCCACAATATTATTGAGGCCAATGAAAAAGTGTTAGCCTCCGAGTTTCTAAACGGTCAACTCAATTTTAGCCAAGTTGATTTTAAGCAAATTGAGGCACAAATGGGCAATGTACAAGCTGAGATGCTGAAACTAGCAGGTCTGCTACTGCCACAAAAAGAAGCTGAATCTTAAGACATATGACAGTGAAGCCTAAGCATAGGCTTCACTGACTTTATACAACCCAATAGCCATAGTACAACACGAAAAAATAACCAGCTTGCTAGCATAACAATAAATTAAAAAGGCAAGGAGAGCTGTATGCAACAGGCTATCTATTCTATTGTCCCAGTAGAATTTCGTTTAGATCTCAAAGACCCTTTTATCTTTACCGCGCATCATATTGATTATTTTCCTGAAGGCAATGCTGATTTAGGTCCTCAACATCCTGCCTTAAATCATGAATATCGCATGCACTATGGCGAGACTGTCCCAGGTTTTCCTGAACATCCGCATACTGGTTTTGAAACTATCACCCTAGTAGAGCAAGGTGTGGTGGATCATTTTGATTCTTTAGGCAATGGCGGACGTTATGCCGCAGGCGACGTGCAATGGCTGACCACAGGCAATGGGATTGAACATTGTGAAATGTTTCCTTTAATTCATGAAGATCGCGCCAATACCATGGAATTGTTTCAAATTTGGTTTAATTCATCACCCGAACAAAAACAACAAGATCCAGATTATAAAATGCTGTGGCGTGAACACATTCCGCATGTCTATTTAAAAGATGCCAATGGTCAAACCACTGATATTCGCGTTATTTCAGGGCGATTACATGATCAAAAAGCACTTCCCCGTCCGCCACACTCTTGGGCAGCAGCACAAGAAAATCACGTCAATATTTTCCTGCTACAAATTCCAGCACATGCTCAAGTGACCCTACCTGCAACCACTGCAACTTCAACGCGTTTTGCCTATTTCTATCAAGGCTCAAATCTTGAATTATTTGGTCAAACAGTGAAGTTTAAGCATCTCATTGAGCTTCAAGCTGATGTAGAGGTCACCTTAACCGCGGGTGATAAAGAAGCACGAATTTTATGGTTAGAAGGCGAACCAATTGGCGCACCTGTAGCCATGCGTGGGCCTTTTGTTTTAAATAGTGAACAAGAACTTGATGCTGCTTTTCGTCGTTATCGCGCGACCCAATTTGGCAATTGGCCATGGCCAAGTTCTGCACCTACTTTTAAACGTGAACAAGCACGCTTTGCAACCTATGGCGGAGGTAAACGCCAAGAATTCCCTGAAAAATAAGCAACTTGTGCTTATGTGAAAACCACCCTATGCTGCTCTTAGTGTTATAAAAGCAGCTTATTTTGATGCAATTAATTATTTTTTGTGGCGTACAAGCTTCGGGTAAATCGACCTTTTATCAGCAGTATTTTTATACTACACATTTACGTTTAAATTTAGATATGCTCAAAACAAGGCACCGTGAAAATTTGCTCTTTGAAGCCGCTCTAGCTTCTAAAACTAAAATGGTGATTGATAACACCAACATAAATATCGAGGCACGCAGTCGTTATATCGCGCGAGCAAAAGCTGCTGGTTTTGAAGTGATTGCTTATTATTTTGATACCGATTTAAAAAGTACTTTAATTAGAAATAATCAGCGAATAGCTAAAGCCCAGATTCCTGAAATTGGCGTACGAGCAACCTATAGAAAACTTGAAAAGCCAACATTGCGCGAAGGCTTTAGCGCAATATATCAGGTCAAAATTATAGGTAATGGCGAGTTTTCAATTCAAGTATTTGATGCTGTTTGACGCCATGCCTTAAACGCAACCTGCATCTTTGCTTCTGTTAGTGGGTCAACTTGCTGTGCTTTTAGTTGTTTAAAATTGGCTTGGTAGACTTGGTGGCTAAAATCTTTGGCAAGTTGCTCTATGGCGGCTCTACCCTGCTCTTGGTAAGCTAAAATTTGCTGCTGAGTTAATTGTAAATGCCAGCAGTGCATCGCATCGCCTGTATCTACGGCAAAGCCTAAATAATATTGGTCTTGTTGTTGATAAAGTTCCCAAAAATGGGGTTGTTGTTGGATCAGCTTCATTTTTTAATTGTGATGTTGTAAAAAATAAATGTATAGCATAAAAAAGCTTTCATGATTAAATGCACGTTCAAACTTTCACTGTGCTTTAATTAAAAATTCTTTTATCTTGAGCTTAAGTAGTAAAACTTTGAAATAATAAACCAGAGCCAAGGCTATCAAGCGATTTATCTAATCAAAATGATGAGCAATAGAAAATTTTCTCTTGCGTCACCACAAAATACATCTCTTAAATATGAAAAAAAGTACCGCCTTACTCACCATTCTGTGTAGCACAATTTTGCTGACCGCTTGTGTCTCATCAGCGCCAAGTGTTCAAACTGATGCACAGCGCCTAAGCCAAATTCAGCAGGATATTGCACAGAGCTTTACCAAAGCCAATACTGCAGGTGTGTTGTTATTTCAAAAAAATGATCAAATAGTGATTACAGGAAATCAGCTGCATAGGGCAGATCAATTCTTTATTCCTGCTTCGAGCTTTAAAATATTCAATGCATTGGTTGCGCTTGAATATCATAAAAGCAATCCCAACGAAATTTTTAAATGGGATGGTCAGCCTCGTGCCTATACACATTGGCAAAAAGACATGAGTATGGTTGAAGCTATGCAGTTATCTACTGTGCCTGTATATCAAGAGATCGCCAAGCGTATTGGTTGCAAACTTATGCAGGCGGAGTTAAAACGCCTGCATTATGGTAATGAAACCATGGGCGATGTGATTGATCGTTTTTGGCTTGATGGCCCCTTAGAAATTAGCCCTCGTCAGTTTTTAGGCTTTATTACTAAACTTTCACACAATACCTTGCCCTTTAGACCTGAAGTGCAACAGACTGTCAGTGAAATGTTGCTCATTGAAACTCATCCAAGTTACAAGCTGTATGGCAAAACAGGTTGGGGAACAACTCAACCATACGATGTCGGTTGGCTTGTTGGATGGATTGAAACTGCAAATCGTGAAGTTATTCCTTATGTTCTAAATATACAAATGAAACAAGGAATGGATCCAAATCTTCATAAGGAACTTCTCATCAAGTCATTGCATGTATTAGCCCCCGTAAAAACGGACAGTTAACTTGCTAATTTTAGCGATCGAAATTCTCGAGGAGATTTCATTTTTAGCCCACTATGCGGATGATTGCAATTGTAATCTTCAATCCAATTGGGTAAACATCGTATAACTGTTTGTGCATCAGGTACATCATTCAGATACACATAATCCCGTTTAAAAGTTTTAACGAAAGCCTCAGCCATTCCATTACTCTGTGGACTACGGATAGGTGTTGTGCAAATACGAAACCCTAATGACTGAGCAAATACACGTGTTGCATGGGCGATGTAGCAGCTACCATTATCTGTAAGCCATTCAATCATATGTGGAAGATGAGAGACCACACCGAAGCGTCGTTCTATACTCTGCACGAGTACATCACAGACCATCTCACTGCTAATCCCTGCGGTCGTTACAGCGTAGCTCATGATCTCTCGATCACAGCAATCTAGGCTAAAGATCACTCGTACCTTTTCGCCATTCCAACATTTAATCTCAAAGCCATCGGAACACCAACGCATATTCGATTTTGACATAATGACTTTTCCCTCGTGTGTACGATCGTTTTGAAGTGGCTCAGATCGAGTCAGGAGTAAATCATTCTGTTTCATGATACGGTAGATACGCTTATGATTTACCTGCTTCAGTATGAGATTACTCGCCTGTAAATTGCGATTAAGATGCGCTGTAACACGCCGATAGCCATTACTTGGTCGTTGGTCGCAAATATCCCGAATGATCGGCAGTAGAATGTGATCATCCGCCTTGTTATACCTCGAACGAGACTTCATATTCGGTTGCTTCAAACGACGATACAAGTTCGATCTCGACACACCGAGTGTTCGTGCTATTTGTTGTGTTGGGTATCGTCTGGTGGTAATAAGGGCATGTGCGATATGTACTTTTTTGTCTGAGCGATCTCTAATGCATCTTTGAGAATTTCTGCTTCAACGGTCTTTCGACCGAGCATCTGTTCAAGCTGTTTTATTTTTTTTAATAATGAATTGTAGTCTGAAACACTCACGACTTGATCATTCGCTTCCACGGCAGTTACTCCACCATCTTGCATAAGTTTCTTCCATTTAAACAGCAAACTTGGCGTAATTCCATACTGTCTAGCAACGGAGGAAACGGATGATCCTGGTTGCATGGTCATAGCAACAAACTGTGCTTTCTCTTGACCTGTATAACGTCTACGACGCTGAACAGATGTAATAACTTCAATACGTTCCATAAGACACTCCTTAACTCTAGTTCTATGCCTAGGTCTTAATTGTGAGTGTCCGTTTTAATTGGGGGTTAATACATTGCAGAAGTTAAATATTATTTGATTCATTAATTCAAGCCATAAAAAAACCACCCTTGCGGGTGGTTTTTTCAATCTTAAACCGTCTCTTATTGAGCGCGGTTTTTGATTTTGCGGATCGTTTCTAACTGAGCAGCAGTTTCTGCAAGAGCAGCTAATGCAGCAGCAGCGTCCAAATCGCTCTTTTGATTTGCAAGCAAGTTTTCAGCATTTTTACGTGCTTCAATAATTGCTGCTTCATCTAAGTTTTCTGCACGGACTGCAGTATCTGCAAGCACCGTAACAACATGCGGTTGAACTTCTAGAACACCACCAGATACATAGATCAACTCTTCTGTACCATTTTCAAGCACAACACGAATCGCGCCAGGCTTGAGCAAAGTTACCAATGGTGTATGACCAGGCATAATACCGAGTTCACCACTAGCACCTTTTGCGATAATCATGCTGATTGTGCCTGAGTACAAAGACTCTTGAACACTTACAACATCACATTGCATAGTCGCCATGAGAATCTCCTAAATTAGGGAACTAATTAAAGTTTCTCAGCTTTAGCAATAACTTCGTCAATACCACCAACCATGTAGAACGCTTGTTCTGGGATGTGGTCGTATTCACCAGCTAGAAGACCTTTAAAGCCACGGATTGTGTCTTTAAGTGGTACAAGTTTACCAGGCGCGCCAGTAAATACTTCAGCTACGTGGAACGGTTGAGAGAAGAAACGTTGGATCTTACGTGCACGGTATACAGTAAGTTTGTCTTCTTCAGCCAATTCGTCCATACCAAGAATTGCAATAATGTCTTTCAATTCTTTATAACGTTGAAGAACGTTTTGAACTTGACGTGCAATTGCATAGTGCTCTTGACCTACAACAAGTGGGTCTAACTGACGTGAAGTAGAGTCAAGCGGGTCGATCGCAGGGTAAATACCTTGAGATGCGATATCACGGCTTAATACTACAGTTGCGTCTAAGTGAGCGAACGTAGTTGCAGGTGATGGATCTGTTAAGTCATCGGCAGGTACGTATACCGCTTGGATTGACGTAATAGAACCAGACTTAGTCGATGTAATACGTTCTTGAAGAACACCCATCTCTTCTGCAAGAGTCGGTTGGTAACCTACTGCAGATGGCATACGACCTAGAAGTGCTGATACTTCAGTACCTGCTAGTGTATAACGGTAGATGTTGTCTACGAACAATAATACGTCACGGCCTTTACCGTTTTCGTCTTTCTCGTCACGGAAGTACTCAGCCATAGTAAGACCAGTTAACGCTACGCGTAAACGGTTACCTGGTGGCTCGTTCATCTGACCGTAAACCATCGCTACTTTGTCAAGAACGTTTGAGTCTTTCATCTCGTGATAGAAGTCGTTACCTTCACGAGTACGCTCACCAACACCAGCAAACACAGATAAACCTGAGTGTGCTTTCGCGATGTTGTTGATCAACTCCATCATGTTTACAGTTTTACCAACACCGGCACCACCGAACAGACCAACTTTACCACCTTTCGCGAACGGGCATAGTAAGTCGATGACTTTAATACCAGTTTCTAAAAGGTCAGTAGAAGCCGCTTGTTCTGCATAAGAAGGCGCAGAGCGGTGAATTGGTAAACGCGCTTCAGTCGCAACAGGACCAGCTTCATCGATCGGGCGACCAAGAACGTCCATGATACGGCCTAAACATGCTGTACCTACTGGTACAGAGATCGGCGCTTGTGTGTTAGTTACGTTCAAACCACGCTTAAGGCCTTCAGTAGAACCCATTGCAATAGTACGAACTACGCCATCACCAAGTTGTTGCTGAACTTCTAATGTAGTTTCAGTACCGTCAACTTGGAGAGCGTCATAGATCTTAGGAACGCTGTTACGTTCAAACTCGACGTCGATAACCGCGCCGATGATCTGAATGATACGACCGCTACTCATTGCTGTCTCCTCAATTCAAACTAATATATGTTAAACGGCAGCGGCACCACCAACGATCTCAGAGATTTCCTGAGTAATCGCGGCTTGACGCAGCTTGTTATAAATAAGTTGTAGGTTCTTGATCAACTCACCCGCGTTATCTGTTGCAGCTTTCATTGCAACCATACGAGCAGACTGCTCACACGCGATGTTTTCGATCACACCTTGATACACCACAGACTCGATGTAACGAACCAATAAGCCATTTAAAAGCTCTTCAGCTCCTGGCTCATAGATGTAGTCCCAACCGTATTGACGGTTCAGACTCTCGCCTTCTTCAGCAGCTGCTAAAGGAACGAGTTGTTCGATCTTTTGGTTTTGAGTCATGGCGTTGACAAAGCCGTTAGACACTAAATAAATGCGATCTAACTCGCCTTTATCATAAGCGTCTAACATCACCTGTACAGAACCAGATAACTGTTCAAGACTTGGTGCATCGCCGACATTCGTCGTTGCGCCAAGCACTTTACCGCCGTAGTTTTTAAAAAACGAAACCGCTTTTTGACCAATCAAAGCAAATTGAACTTCAATTGACTGCTCTTGTTGCTGTTGAACGTGTTTAACCACTTTTTTGAACAAGTTAATGTTCAAACCACCAGCAAGGCCGCGATCTGAAGACACGATAATATAGCCAACGCGCTTTACAGGACGTTCAACCATATAACGGTGTTTATATTCAGGATTCGCTTGAACCAAATGAGCAATTACACGGTGCATATTTTCGGCATACGGACGGCCTTGAGCCATGCGCTCTTGCGCACGACGCATCTTAGAAGCTGCCACCATCTGCATCGCGCGAGTAATTTTCTGCGTGCTTTTGATACTAGCTACTTTGGCGCGAATTTCTTTTAAATTTGCCATACGCTTAACCTAGTATTCGAAGGCCCTTTCGAGCCTCCGAAGGTTGATTCCGTGAACCAAACCAACACTAAATCCAACAATTGTTGAAATTAGTAAGTTTGAGTCGCTTTGAACGTTTCAATACCTGATTTGAATGCTGCTTCGATGTCTTTATCCCAAGCACCAGTCTCATCAATTTTTTGCATTAACGCAGCGTGCTCTGAACGGAAGTAAGAAATTAACGCAGCATCAAAGTCTACGATTTTCTTCACTTCTACGTCAGCCATGTAGCCTTCGTTAGATGCATAAATTGAAACAGCTTGGTCAGCGATTGAGTATGGAGCGTATTGTTTTTGCTTCATTAACTCAGTTACGCGTTGACCGTGTTCAAGTTGCTTACGAGTTGCTTCATCAAGGTCAGAAGCGAACTGAGCAAACGCTGCTAATTCACGGTACTGTGCAAGAGCAGTACGGATACCGCCAGACAGTTTTTTGATCACTTTAGTCTGCGCAGAACCACCAACACGAGATACAGAGATACCCGCGTTCACAGCAGGACGAATACCTGCGTTGAATAATGATGTTTCTAAGAAGATCTGACCGTCAGTGATCGAAATTACGTTTGTTGGTACGAATGCAGATACGTCACCCGCTTGAGTTTCAATAATCGGTAATGCAGTTAAAGAACCAGTTTGGCCTTTAACTTCACCGTTGGTGAATTTCTCAACATAGTCAGCAGAAACGCGCGAAGCACGCTCAAGAAGACGTGAGTGAAGATAGAATACGTCACCTGGATACGCTTCACGACCTGGTGGACGACGTAATAACAATGAAATTTGACGGTAAGCAACAGC
The DNA here is from genome assembly GCF_059515825.1 of Acinetobacter sp. CY17. Lineage (NCBI taxonomy): Bacteria > Pseudomonadati > Pseudomonadota > Gammaproteobacteria > Moraxellales > Moraxellaceae > Acinetobacter > Acinetobacter sp. CY17. The sequence continues at coordinate 32,919 of NZ_JCAKMX010000022.1, read as the reverse complement.
TTGCTTAGACAAATCATCATAAATAATTAATGCGTCTTCACCGCGGTCACGGAAGTATTCACCCATTGTACAGCCAGAGTACGGAGCAAGGAAAAGCATTGCTGCTGGATCCGCTGCCGCTGCTGCTACAACAGTTGTATACGCCATAGCGCCAGTTTCTTCTAACTTACGTACAACGTTCGCGATTGTTGATTGTTTTTGACCAACAGCTACGTATACGCATTTAATGCCAGAATTCTTCTGTGCGATAATCGCATCGATCGCCATCGCTGTTTTACCAGTTTGACGGTCACCAATGATCAACTCACGCTGACCACGGCCAACTGGAATCATTGTATCTACTGATTTATAACCAGTTTGTACAGGTTCATCCACTGATTGACGCCAAATTACGCCTGGTGCTACTTTTTCAACAGCATCAGTTAATTTTGCATCGATCGGGCCTTTACCATCAATCGGGTTACCAAGAGCATCAACTACACGGCCTAAAAGTTCTGGACCAACCGGAACTTCTAATACACGACCTGTGCAACGCGCTTTTTGACCTTCTTGAAGGCTTAAGTAGTTACCTAAAACAACGACGCCCACTGAATCCTGTTCTAGGTTCAGTGCCATACCATAAAGGCCGCCGTCGAATTCGATCATTTCACCGTACATTGCGTCAGCAAGACCGTGAATGCGCACAATACCGTCAGATACCATAACAATGGTACCTTCGTTTTTAGCGGTTGCGCTGGTGTCCAGATCGCCGATACGCTGTTTAATGAGCGCACTGATCTCGGATGGATTCAGTTGTTGCATTGCGCTATACCTCAATCTTTTTAAAGTTCAGTCTTCGAGCAATTACGCAAGAAGACGAGTCCGCATTTTTTCAAGCTTATTAAGCGCAGAATCATCTATCACTTGGTCGCCTGCACGAATAACAACACCCGCAATTAACGCTGGGTTCACTTCTACAGAAACATTTACTGCTGCTTGGAATTTCTTCTCTAAGGCATGTGCAAGTAGTTGTTCTTGTACAGAAGTTAATGGAAAAGCCGATTCGATCACGACATCCACAATATTGTTATTCTGTGATTTAAGCTGTTCGTATTCCGCTGCAATTTCAGGTAGAAGACTCAAACGACCATTTTCAGCAAGCAATGTCAAAAAGTTTGACACTGCTGCGGTTTGGTCTTCACCTAAAACTTTAGCAAAAAGACTTACCTGCTCAGCAGGATTAAGCTCAGGGCGATTTAGATAAGCTGAAAATGCTTCGTCTTGCACCGCAGCACTGAGCAAGTTAAGCGCAGTTGACCAAGAGTCAGCTGCGTTTTGCTCAGAAGCGTAAGCAAATGCTGCTTTTGCGTAAGGGCGTGCCAACGTCAAGAGTTCAGCCATAATCCGCCTCTCTTAAAGTTTAGCAGCCAGCTGAGTCAGCATGGCATTGTGAGCTTCTGCATCAACTTGCTGGCTAAGAATTTTCTCAGCACCAGCTACTGCAAGAGCAGCCACTTGTTGACGTAATTGTTCGCGAGCCGCATTGATTTCAGTATCAACAGCTTCTTTAGCCTGTTGACGAATGCGCTCACCTTCAGCTGCTGCTTGAGCACGCGCTTCTTCTACCAATTGCGCACCGCGACGGTTCGCTTGTTCGATCAATTGAGCCGCTTGTGCTTTAGCTGCGTCGAGTTCAGCTTTTACTTGTGCTTGCGCATCCGCAAGGTCAGCTTTTGCTTTCTCAGCCGCATTTAAGCCGTCAGCAATTTTACGCTGACGCTCACTAATCGCATTGATTAGTGGTGGCCATACAAACTTCATGCAGAATGCGACAAACATCGCAAACGCAATCGCTTGGCCAAACAATGTGAGGTTGATATTCATTGCAAATTCCTCAAATAGTGAATTTCGGAATTAAGCTGATTAACCTACAAATGGATTAGCGAATAGGATAAATAAGCCAATACCAACACTGATCATTGGGATCGCATCAAGAAGACCCGCTACGATGAACATACGTGTTTGAAGTTGTGGAGCAAGCTCAGGCTGGCGAGAAACAGCTTCTAGGAAACGACCACCTAATAGTGCGAAACCAATACCAGTACCTAATGCAGCAAAAGAAATTAAGATTGCGACTGCAATAGCAGACAAACCAAGTACTAATTCCATGAAAAAATCCTCAAATGTTAGGTTAAATCAAAACTAATAATCATCTAACCATTAACGAACAATTAGATAAAAAAATACGATTAATGCTTTTCACTTGCCATACTTAAGTACACGATGGTCAACATCATAAATACGAAAGCTTGCAGTGTAATTACAAGAATATGGAAAATTGCCCAAGGTACAGACAATGCCCATTGGATCCAGAACGGTAATAATGCAATTAGGATGAAGATTAACTCACCTGCGTACATGTTACCAAACAGTCGTAGAGCCAATGAAACTGGACGTGCTAGGAAAGTAGCTAACTCTAAAACTAAATTTACTGGAACTAGTAAAATTTTAAATACAATATTATTTGAACTAAACGGGTTGAATGCAAATTCGCCTGCAAAACCACCTAAACCTTTCGCACGAATACCGTAGAAGAAGATTAAAGCAAAAACAGACAACGACATACCTAAAGTCACGTTGATATCTGTTGTTGGAACAATCTTAAAGTAGACGTGATGCGGGTCCATGCCAAATACGTGTGCACCGATCAATTGAGCTGTATACGGGATAAAGTCAACTGGGATTAAGTCCATCAAGTTCATGAGGAAAATCCACACGAAAATGGTCAATGCAAGCGGTGCGATTAAACGCGATTTGCCATGAAAAGTGTCGCGAACATTTGAGTCAATGAACTCGATAATCATTTCAATTGCAGACTGGAACTTGGTCGGAACACCAGCGTTTGCAGCTTTCGCTGCAACCCAGAACAGAAAACAGAAAATGATACCAAGGCCAATTGACCAACCCATTGAATCCAAATGAATAGCAGTGAACCCCATCTGTTGAGCTTCTTCAGCAGTTTCAGCTAACTTCCACGAACCGTCTGGCATTTTGCCATAGGTCATGTTAGTCAAGTGATGCTTGATATACTCGGTCGAAGTAAGGGCATGTTCTTCAGCAGCCATAAATCACACCTGGTCAATGTCAAATACTAATATAGAGATAAGCGAACATCGCGTGCTGCTTGATATCTCGCTCAACTCCAAAAAACTTTTCAATTTTTGCTTGTGCTGATACTCATCGTTTTAGACGTGACACACAAAAAGGTGCGACCCACGACATGGCTTGAACGAGAATAAAACCACAGAACAATGCCCCCGCTGACAACGGTTCGACATTACTCAAAATCAAAACGAATCCTACGATCACAATCGCAAACTTACCCATTAAGCCTCTAAACATGTTCAAATAAACTTGTTGAGAAGCTCGAGCGCCTGCTGTACGAAAAGATTGCCACGTAAAGTAGCAACTCGCGAGCCAACAGACAAATGCACCTAAAGCTGCACTTAAGGCCACGGTTGAGTCTTTTACAACCCATCCTATCAAGGCTGAAACAGGAATCATGCATGCTTGTAAGAAGACCAAAGCTTTCGCTAATCGTCGGTCAATCAAGCGACTAGTTCGGCTCATTTTTTATCCACTCACAGCAATGACGCTTGACAAGTTTAGCTGATGATCGTTTTTAATCGCAGGCATTATAGAGTTACACCCCTGAACATGCAATCTTTTCCCGACCTTAGTCGCGTTTTTTTGTATGTTGGCATGTAATCAATAAACCTAGCAATTTGCATATTTTTTGCTTTACTTTCGTGCATTTAATACACACTCATGAGTTTTATCAGCCAATGATTGCCACGCTTGCACAAAATTCGTCTCATGACTCATGCTTTCATCTACCGTGCTAAACACGATATTGCCTAATTTTTGATACTGACTTTTGCTCGCATGTCCTTCAGCAAGTAAGCACATTTTACGATATGGACGGTTGTCATTAAGATATTTAATTTGCGCAACCGTTGCCCCCACATGTGGATCATCGGTTAAAGCACCAGCAAACTTCAGCTTGAGCGGACGCTCTAAATATTGATAGGCATCATGATAAGCCCAATAGCTTTTACCCGTACTACTATGCGTATATTTTTGTGCAGTTAATAACATGCTTTGCGCAAATTGTTTGGCATTATTCCAATACATTTCACGCTTTTCAGGCATTTGTTGTGAACGTAGCGCCGCAATAAAGAATCCAATACGTACCGCATTATTTGGATCTAACCACACATGGGTATCTACACTGTTTTTAATCGCCACTCCGCGGGTATTACGTAGCGGCAGGGTTTGTAAAATACCCGAATCTAATAACGCAATCGCTTTGCCATCATTGGCCAATAGTTTTTCTAAAGGGGCTTCATGTGCTTTACCTAACCACAATACCAACGAGGCATCTTGAATCAACTTACGATGATTGGGCGTTAAACTGACATCATGTCCTGATTGTTCCGCCAATAACAAAGTTGGTTTTTCTACCCCTTTGGTAATTTCCTTGGCAATGAGATAGATCGGCTGTGTAGACACGACTAGACCTTGCGCCCACGATAAACTCGTAAACAAAACCAGTGACACAAATGCTATTAAACGGGACATGAGGAGAAATCGCTAAATTTTTAACTGTTGTTATAATATAACAACTCGACAAAAATACCTACGCGTAATCGAAACTCAAAGCGCTTCGTGCTAAAATTTAATGTCCACTTTTCTTGACTCTCTGAACTGAGGTTTGCGCATGAGCTTATGTTCGCATGAACACCACAATGTCTTGCACGGCGTCCACGATCATCACAATGTGGCAGCGCGTCTTGCGGAAGCAGAAAGCCTGTGTGCCACTAGCGGCGCGCGTCTAACCCCACTACGTAAAGAAGTATTAGAACTGATTTTAAATGCCAATGGCCCGATGGGTGCTTATGACCTATTGGCTAAAATTAAAGGTCAATCTGATCGTCCGGCTGCACCGCCTACCGTCTATCGCACCTTAGATTTTTTATTAGAAAAAGGTTTAATCCATCGTTTAACCTCTATTAATGCTTACATTCCTTGTTGTCATCCACGTGAAGGACATCAGGCCGCTTTTTTAATTTGTACCGAATGTAAAGTGGTTAAAGAGGCATCAGCACAAACCTTATTACAACAATTGAAATCTTTAGCCGATGATGATGGCTTTACCCCACATCACAGCATTATTGAGATTTCTGGCATTTGCCAACAGTGTCAAAAATAATGAATAACCCATTAATTGAATTACGTGGCATTCAGGTCCGTATTGATGAACGTGACATTTTAAAAAATGTTGATTTTAGTCTGCATCCTCAAGAAATTGTGACTTTAATTGGTCCCAACGGTGCAGGAAAATCAACTTTAATTAAGGTGTTACTGGGTATTCTTAAACCCAAATCTGGACACGTGATCAGCCATAAAGCGCTGAAATTTTCCTATGTGCCACAGAAGTTTAATCCTTCACATAGCTTGCCGCTTAGGGTGTGTGATTTATTGGCCTTAGAAAAATGCGATGCTGAGATTAAGCAACAAATTATTCGTGATACCGGTATTGCCAAGCTTGAGCGCTCTAAGGTTCAACAACTCTCAGGGGGCGAACGGCAACGTGTACTAATTGCACGCGCTTTACTGCGCCAACCGGATATCTTAGTGCTAGATGAACCGATGCAAGGTTTAGACATTCAGTCTGAAGCTGAACTGTACCACTACGTCAGCAGTTTACCAGCCAAATATGGCTGTGCCGTGCTGATGGTGTCGCATGACTTACAATGGGTGATGCAAGGTACGCATCGTGTGGTGTGTTTAAACAAACACATTTGTTGCAGCGGGACACCTGCCAATGTACAGCAACACCCCGAATACCAAGCAATTTTTGGCACCAATCGCGTCTTTTACCAACATCATCATGACCATTGTGCACATGGTGATTCAGCTACGCCGTGCCAACATGATCCACGCCCGCATATTCACCCAGAACCGGAAGTTTAAAACATGATGGATTGGTTACAACTGCTGTTACCTGCATGGACGATGGGTACACTCTTGGTATTTTTAACCGCGCCACTGGGCTGTTTAATGTTATGGCGCCGTATGTCATTTTTTGCCGATACAATGGCGCATGGTACCTTATTGGGGGTTGCCATTGCTGGTGCGATGAGCTTACCGCTTTGGATGGGCGTGACTTTTATTGCGCTGCTGTTAGTGGGCATTCTTTGGATCCTGCATGATCCACGCCTACCAAACGATGCGCTACTGGCACTGTGCTCGGCTACTTTACTGTGTTCAGGTTTATTGTTTATTCAACATATTCCAAGTTTACGCCCTGAACTGCTCAGCTATTTATTTGGTGACTTACTGCAAATTGCTTGGTCAGATTTACCTGTCTTTGCCTGCGTCATCATTGCTGCACTTGTGGTGTTATATAAATATTGGCATCAACAAATCCAAGTTGCGATTGACCCTGATATTGCAGTCAGTGAAGGGATTAATGCCAAATGGCAACGTTTAGTGTTTATGTTACTGTTGGCTTTATTTACTGTATTGGCGCTTAAAGCTGTTGGTTCATTACTCATGGGCGCATTACTAGTCATTCCCGCTTTGACTGCACGCCTGTTGGCACACTCACCTAAACAAATGCTGATTTGGGCTTTTGTAGTGGCACAAATGGGTATCAGTGTTGGTTTATGGTCAAGTGCAGGTCTCAATATCTCAAGTGGCTTAAGTATTGTCATTACCATGTCAATGCTGTTTGCCCTGATCTTTAGCGTACAAAAACTACGCAAAATAGCGTAAAAGCACTCCCCTCCCCTCGCTTGAAAGCTAAAAATTCCTAAAAAAGTCACCTTCAGTGGCTTTTTTGCTTTTAACTTACAATGTTGTAGGTGAAAGCTTACATCGTATAGTGCCAATCGTCGCTTGGGCAAAAGTTCGCTGTGACTTATTCTAACTACATCAGGAACAGGAAGTTCCGGAACATAAAACAATAATTATAAGTTCTTACATCAGGAACGTGAGGTACGACAGGAGTTATACCTAAACCTACCCCCATCTAGAATAGCCCGACAGGATGTCGGGCTATTCTTTTATTGATGAACCAAACTGAGTAAAATTGCTGCACCTGCAAACAGCGTGGCAAAACTTTTATTGAGAATTTTTTGTTGTTTGGGTGATTTCAATAAGCGAAGCACTTTGGCCGCCAATCCGGTATAACCCGCCATCACGATCAAATCAATACTAATCATGGTGATGGCCATCATCACATACTGTGGCCATTGTGGCCGTGATAAATCTAAAAATTGTGGCAGTACCGCCAGTAAGAATACAATCGCTTTGGGATTACTCATATTAACTAAAAAGCCACTGAGCACAAGTTTTACAGGCGACTTTAATTGGGTGTCTTGTGCAATTTGAATGGATTGTACTGGCGCACGCCATTGTAAATAAGCCAAATACAACAAATACGCCACCCCAAACCATTTAATCGCTAAAAAGGCCCACGGACTGGTCGCAAACAATACCCCTGCCCCAGCAGCGACAATCGCAATTTGCACCAATAAGGCCAATTGCAAACCCAACGCATTCCAATAGCCACGGCGAAAACCATAGTTGAGTCCACTTGACATCGAAGCGATTGCCCCTGCGCCAGGCGAAATACTAATCACCCAACATGCCAGCATAAAACCTAGCCAAAGCTGATACGACATCATCTCAACCCACTGCAAAAATTACGCTTATTATAGCGTCGTACTGAACTCATCGCTGTGAAATTTTAAGCCTACTCTATGCACAGCATAACTGCTCGGGCACAATAGGCCCGAGCCAAATAGCAAAAATATATTCAAGGAGCTGATTATGACCGCACAATCTGTCATTTTGCCACTACCTTCTGAGCATGCCCGTTTTATTGTTTTACGTCTAAAAGATCTAAACATTAATCAACTCAAGCAGCAACTTGCAGCACTGTTTAGCACACGCGATCGTTTAATCACTCAACATCCTCAAGCTCAAGTAAAAACTGCAGTGGCATTTGGCCCTCAGCTGTGGCAGCAGCTCTATCAGCAAGCACCGCAAGGCTTTAAACAACTCGAACCGATTCATGGCTCATTTACAATGCCTGTGGTTGAGGCGGATGTGTTGATTCATATTGCTGCACAGCGTAGTGACATTTGCTTTGCCTTAAGCCAAGCTTTCTTTGACGGGATTCAAGATAAAGTAGACGTATTAGATGAACGCGTCTGCTTCCGTAATTTTGATGGACGTGACCTAACCGGTTTTATTGATGGCACAGAGAACCCACAATTCCCAGATGATCGTGCTGAAACTGCATTATTGCCTGAAGATGCAGGTATTTTTGCCGATGGCTCATTTGTCTTTGCCCAACGTTATGCCCATGATTTAGGAAAATGGAAAAAACTCAAAGTTGATGCACAAGAACAAGTGATTGGCCGTACTAAATTAGAAAGTATTGAACTTGATGATGATGTAAAGCCTGACAATGCACATACCGCACGCGCCATTGTAGAAGACGAAGATGGTGAAGAATTGGCCATTTTGCGTCATTCACTGCCTTATGGGGATGGTCGTGGTGATCAAGGTCTATTTTTTATTGCCTACACCAACGATTTAAGCATTATTGATCAAATGCTCTTGCAAATGTTTGGCAGCAGTGGCGATGGGATTCATGACCGTCTGCTGCATTTTGTTACTCCAAAAGATGGAGCATATTACTTTGCCCCAAGCGAAGAATTGCTCGAAGAAGTGCTGACAACAGCATAAAAAAAGGCGCTTTAAGCGCCTTTTTTATTTAGAACGTTACACGTCGATATGGACGGTATTGCGGTGTCCAGAAGTTACTTTCAATCATCTCTTCTAAAGCCGCATCATCAATAATCGGTGCTACTCCATCTGCCATAGCCGCTTTTGCCACTCTAAAGGCAATGAAGCGCGATACTTTTTGGATCTGATCAATTTCAGGTAATAAATCAGCAGTAATATCTTGGAGTTTTGGAGAGCATTCTGCTAAAGCATTACTCGATGCCATTAACATCGCATCGGTCACACGGCTAGCACCCACTGCAATTACCCCTAAGCCAATGCCTGGGAAAATATACGAGTTATTACACTGCGAAATATTGTAAATTTTGCCTTGATAATTCACAGGTGCAAATGGACTACCTGTTGCGATTAAAGCATGCCCTTCAGTCCAGGCGATCACATCACTTGGCGATGCTTCAACACGTGACGTTGGATTAGAAAGCGGTAACACAATCGGATGCTCGCAATGGCTGGCCATCGTGCGAATGACTTCTTCGGTAAATAGACCCGGTTGACCTGATACACCAATCAGTACACTAGGTTTGGCATTTTTCACGACATCCAATAATGAAATCATGTCATTGATGTCAGCCCAATGGCTTACATTGGCAGGGTTTTGTGCTAATTTACGTTGGAAATCTAATAAATTTGGCTGATTTTCAGTAATTAAACCAAAACGATCCACCATAAACACCCGTGCACGCGCCTCGGCATCGCTTAAGCCTTCTGCCACCATTTGCGCCACAATTTGTTCTGCAATTCCACAACCAGCCGAACCTGCACCTAAGAATGCCACCACTTGGTCTTTGAGTTGTTTACCTGCAGCACGACTTGCAGCAATCAGACTACCAACTGAAACCGCTGCCGTACCTTGAATATCATCATTAAAGCAGCAGATCTTATCGCGATATTTCATCAGTAATGGCATCGCATTTTTTTGCGCAAAGTCTTCAAATTGAATTAAGGCTTCAGGCCAACGACGTTGAATAGCATCGATGACTTCATCCACAAAGTCATAATACTCATCGCCACTAATACGTGGCTGCGGCAGCCCCATATAGATGGGATCATTCAGTAACTGTTGGTTGTTGGTGCCAACATCTAAGGTAATCGGCAGCGTATAAGCTGGGCTAATCCCACCACAAGCGGTATACAGCGATAACTTACCAATAGGGATACCCATACCACCAATGCCTTGATCACCTAAACCTAAGATACGTTCGCCATCAGTGATCACAATCACTTTAACGTTTTTCTTAGTCACGTTATGCAAAATGTCGTCAATATGACCACGATCTGCATGCGAGATAAATACGCCACGATGACGACGGTAAATATCAGAAAAACGCTGACAGGCTTCGCCCACAGTTGGGGTATAAATAATAGGCATCATCTCACTTAAATGATTTTCAATTAAGTGATAGAACAAGGTTTCATTGGTGTCTTGAATATTACGTAAATAGATATGACGGTTAATGTCATCATTAAATGCGCAGTATTGTTGATAAGAACGCTGGCTTTGCTCTTCAATACTTTCAATAGCATGTGGAATTAAGCCATGCAAATTAAATTTGCTACGTTCTTCTGCAGTAAATGCTGAACCTTTATTGAGTAAAGGAAGTTCTAGCAGATTGTGGCCTGCATAAGGGAGATATAATGGTTTTTTGAAATCGTCTGCGGTCATGCCTAAGCTCGTTATTGTGTTTTGCAAAAATGGGGTTAGCTGTCGTACCCCTTGCTTAAAGATGCCTAAGCTTAACCCTATTTTTAACAAAATGTATATTTAGTAAATTGATAATGATATCAAACTAATTTCTTTTATTAATACCACTAAAATTAGCCTGAGTTCGGGCAAAAATCCAACTTAAATCACATTTTTTTCGCATCCATACTTAGACAAAGCCATTATTTTCGCTACTCTAAGCACAAAGCCACATCTTACACTTTAAAAATTCGTGTTAGGGCTAAGCCTAGACAGAGTTCAGCTTACAATCGTTAATTCCGTTTAAGACTACAATTTAGTCATTTAATAGCGAAATGATCGTAAGCATATTATCAGTTTAAAATCCAAGCAAACAAAGGTCTTAAAATGCTCATTTTTACAACTCAAGATTAAACTTTTTGACTGCTTTGCTATGATTCAACAACCCTATTTTCCGTTATGGTTTGCTTAGCCTTATACAGCTTAAATCTTAGCGAGGCTTAAAAAACATCGCACATTATTTATTCACAACAAATGGCTTCACCTAAAGGCACGGAAATTTGCTATATTTGCTGTTTTTCTGCGACATTTATTTTCGACTGAATATGAACACGGCAATCCAAGCAGCGCTCGATCATGCAGTGCAAGCCCTTCAAGCTGAAGGTGTACTCCCATCCGACTTTAATAATAGCGGTAACTTAACGCGTACTAAAGACCGCAGTCACGGTGACTTTGCGTCAAATATCGCCATGATCGCGTCGAAAGCTGCGGGTATGAAGCCTCGTGATTTAGCGGAAAAGATTTTAGCAGCACTTCCTGAAGTTGCAGATATCAGCAAAGCTGAAATCGCAGGTCCAGGTTTTATTAACTTCTTCTTAAATGCTGACCAACGTTTTGCAGTGCTAGATGCCATTCAAGCACAAAAAGCAGCTTTTGGTCGCACCCAAGTCAATGCGCAAAAACGTGTCCAAGTTGAGTTTGTCTCTGCAAACCCAACGTCTAGCCTACACGTAGGGCATGGTCGTGGTGCAGCGTATGGTATGACAGTCGCAAACCTGTTAGAAGCAACGGGTGCCACTGTTGACCGTGAATATTATGTCAATGATGCTGGCCGTCAAATGGACATTTTGGCAACTTCTACTTACCTACGTTACTTAGAATTAACAGGTCAAGAATTAGTCTTCCCAAAAAATGCTTACCAAGGCGACTATGTTAAAGAAATCGCACAAAGCATTATTGACCAAGATGGTGATGCACACGTGCGTCCTGTAGCAGATATCTATAAAGATGTACCTGAAGACGTACAGTTTGCTGCCGAATTGGATGCAGATGGCAACAAGGTCGTTTTATCTGGCGACAAAGAAAAGCATATCGATGGTTTAATTCATAACTCACAAGCGTTAATTGGCGAAGGTTACCGCGTATTCCACCAAGCAGCTTTAAAAGCCATTCTTGATGACATCAAAGATGACCTTGGCGAATTTGGTGTTACGTTTAATCAATGGTTTAGCGAAGCTTCATTAACTGAGAAAATTGAAGAAGCACTACAGACCTTAGACCAACGTGGCTTCCTTTATGAAAAAGACGGCAACATCTGGTTTAAATCCACTGAATTTGGCGATGAAAAAGACCGTGTGGTGAAACGTCGTAATGGTCAAACTACTTACTTTGCCTCTGATATTGCTTACCATCTGAATAAATTACAACGTGGCTATACCGATATCGTCGATATTTGGGGTTCAGACCACCACGGATATATTGCACGTGTGAAAGCAGCGATTGATGCTATGGGTTACGACTCTAAAAAATTGACCGTACTTTTGGTTCAATTTGTTAGCTTATGGCGTGGCGGCGAGATGGTGCAAATGTCATCTCGTTCAGGTCAGTTCGTAACTTTACGTGACCTACGTAAAGAAGTGGGTAACGATGCGGCTCGTTTCTACTACGTGATGCGTAAATCAGAGCAGCACATTGACTTTGATTTAGACTTAGCTGTGTCACAAAGTAAAGACAATGCGGTGTACTACATCCAATACGCGCATGCACGTATTTGCCGTATGTTAGAAAAAGCAGCCTCCTTAAGCATCAACTTTGATGCAACAGTTGCGCGTGGCTTAGCTGCTAAACTTGAGCTAGATGCTGAAACTGAAATCTTAGCCAAGCTTGCTGCTTATCCTGAAATTGTTGCGCGTGCTGCTAATAGCTACGAACCGCACCAAGTGGGTAATTATTTAAAAGAACTGGCAGCGTTATTCCACGGCTGGTACAACGAAAATAAAGTACTAGGTGACGACGCTGAGCTCACTCAAGCACGTTTATTGTTATCAGTGAATGTACAGCAAGTGCTACGTAACGGTTTAGAGCTACTCGGTGTATCTGCACCAGAGAGCATGTAATACCTTTATAGGGCTGCCCTTTCTTGCTGCTCATCATCTTTTGAGCAGCAAACTTAAAGTGCATCAAGCACTTTATATTCACGATGTAATAGATTGTTATTACATGGTGAGTTCAAAGGCTTAAGGTTTGACTTTAAGTCTTTGAATCGCTACAAGTGGTTTATTCACTCGATCTGTTTAAATAAGGACATCTACGTGTTTGGAAAAACGCAACGCGGCGTATCTGAACGACCGAATAAGCAAAAAAAGCCACTCATCCCGACTTGGTTATGGATGTTGTTGGTCATTTTAATTGTACTTTGCTTTGCTGTCGCATTGATGCTGTGGAAACCGTGGTCGCCTGTACAGACCAAGACCCAAGTCACCACTGAGCAAACCCAAGAAGACACCAACAAAGACTATCGTTTTTATGAGTTGTTACCCCAACAACAAGTTACTCCAATTCCCGAACAAGCTATACCCGAAAATAAAAACACCAATGCAGTGGTGATTATTGAAGCGCCTGAAGCGCCGGCTTCAGAAGCCAACCCTAATCAGACTGGTTTACTCAGCCCAGAAGAAGTCAAAAGCAACTACATTTTACAAGTGCGTAGCTATAATGACCCTGATCAGGCCGATGCACGCCGTGCTGAAATTATTTTAAATGGCTTATCTGCCGATGTACTCAAAATTCAAGAAAATGGTGAGACCTGGTATCGCGTCATCTCAGGTCCCTATGAATCGCAAGATGCTGCAATCAGTGCTCAGCAAACCTTACAACACAGTGGTATTGATTCCATTGTGGTAAAACGCTAAAACTGAAGCGACCTAAATGGTCGCTTTTTATGGCGTCTGATTTAGTTCTTGATCTTTGGCTTTCGCGCGTTGATAAGCATCACGCGCTTCAATACGCTTTACATAAGATTGAATATTGGCATATTCATCCCCAAAGCGTGCTGCCAAGGCTTGCAGTGCAAAGCTCATTTGAATATCAGCAAAAGAAAATTGGCCAGCAAAATATTCATTTTGGGTTAAGTAGTCTTCCAAATATTCTAAATGTTCTTTTAAACGAGGGCTAATGAAATTGTGCTTCACCCCATCCAAGACTTTATCTGCAACACCTTGCAGCACGTCAGGGAGTTTTTTAGGCACTTCATTCATAACAAAGGTCATTAGCAATAAAGGCATCAATGAGCCTTCAGCATAATGCATCCAATAACGATACTGTAATTTTTGAGCTTGCGCTTTAGGCTTAAACTGATCTTGTTGATCATATTGTTCTTGGAGATATTCTAAGATGGCTGCTGATTCAGCTAAAGTAAATTCTTGATCGGTTAAAATAGGTGCTTTACCTAATGGATGAACATTTTTTAATTCTGGCGGTGCGGAGAAATTGCTCTGACGCTGATAAAATTTAACTTGGTAGTCGAGCTGAAGTTCTTCAAGCGCCCATAAAATCCTTAACGAACGCGACTTTTCTAAATGATGTAAGCAGATCATCTGCATGCTCCTATTCTCGTTTGGTCTTGACTATAACGAGCTTTGCTTCAGAAAATCTGCCCCATTTACATAAAGGCTATTTAGAGCCTAAATGCCTTAACATTGTTATTTACTGGCCCGCATACGCTCAGGTAAAACCGGTGCTTCTAAACGTGGGCCTTCGTAGGCTGGAATCGTACCAAAACGCGCATGCCCCTCTACCCATTGCTGACGTGCTTCAGCCAACTCTTCTTGGGTACGTCCGACAAAATTCCACCACAATAAAATAGGTGATTCAAATGGTTCACCGCCAAGCAATAACACGCGACTGTTAGCGGCAATTTGAATATCAATCTGTTGTAAACCAGGTTCAATAAAGAGGAAATTATCGTCATTTAAGTCATGGCCATTGACGCTTGCTTCGCCCTCTAACACCATAAAGCCATACTCGAACTTGGGGTTGAGTTTTAACATGCTATTGGCTGCTTGCTTGGTTGTTAAATCTACCCCTAGTAGCTCGCTATGGACTTTCACTGGTGAAGTCTTATTTAAGAAGTCACCTACTAACACGGTAAATTCAATCTCATCTTTAAGCACTACCGGTAAATCTGGATAATGATCGAAACGTGGTGCAATATTGCGCTTATCATCTGGCAACGCAATCCATAGCTGTGCCGCGTGCATTTGCGTTTCATTTTCGGGCGCTACTTCGGTATGTGAAATACCATACCCTGCGGTCATTAAATTGACTTGTTTAGGGCGAATTAATTGCTTCGAACCTAAGCTGTCATCATGCAACATCGTGCCATCAATCATCCAAGTAAAGGTTTGCAAACCAATATGTGGATGTGGACCAACATCTAAACCATCACCTTGTGGAAAATGGACAGGACCCGCATGATCTAAGAAACACCATGCACCAATCATACGTTTTTCACGACTTGGCAAAGCGCGCTTAATCACCGTACCTTGGCCAATTTCAGCACGGCGTAGAGTAAATGTTTGAATAAATTGGTTGATATATTTGGCGCAATCATCAGAATGCGAAATTTCGGTGTAAGTATTATTGGTCATGACACATCCTAAGTGTTGCTGATTATAAAAGTTTAATCATTTTACTGGTACGAATCTATCATCCATTTGATACGCTAAATCCTATCTTTAGGACAACACTATTTTAATTTAGTAACAAAAAAGAGCCTTTTAAGGCTCTAAAGATTATCTTCATCAAAGCGATCTTGGTCGATTTTATAAATATGAAAACTACGCTCAACTTGTACGCCTAAACCAAATTCGATCATCAATGATGTGAGTTTATCGCCATCAATCAGCACGATTCCCGACTTTTTCGCAGATTCGATTGCTTCTTTGCTAAAACCTGACGTAGTAATAAATACGCCTTTTTTAGCTACTTGATCTGCCAATGCACCTTTAAATTGCTGAATATGAGGACGACCAACGGTATCTTCCCAACGCTTCGCTTGGATATAAATTTTATCTAAACCTAAACGGTCTTCACTAATCACACCATCAATACCACCATCGTTAGTTCTTCCAATCGCTTGTGCAGCATCTTGATGAGAACCTCCGTAGCCCATAGCAACGAGAAGATCAACAACCAATCTTTCAAAGAATCTTGGAGAATTATTCTTTACTAAACCTAATAACTCACTTTTTAAATCATCTTTTAGAATTTGTGCTTGTTCAGCAATTATTTCAGGAGGGGTAAGTTCCTCTACTAAACTCTCTTCTTTTATGACAGAAACTTTAGTCTCTTTATCAGTTTTGGAATTTAATTTTCGAAAATCACTAAAAGAGCCGAATTGTGAAAGATATTTAGCATTAATTAGTTCAATATTTCTTAGATCAAGATTTTTACCTGTCTTTGACAATTGAAAATGCGCTTTCTTTGGGTATTCAAGTAAATCTGCTTTTTTTAGATATGTTTTCGCCCATTGCAAACGATAAAAAATAATATTCCGACCATCTTCCATAGTGGCGTTTGCCTGTTTTTCAGAACATTTTAATGCCTGAATGAGTTCCTTATAAGCTTCTTGTAAACTATAAACTCTATCATTAGCTTGCATAATTTTTAGCAAAGGCAACATTAAATCGTAATGGGTATACATTTTATATATCTAAGTTTTTTCTTAATTACATATATCTTAAACAAAAAAAGGACGCCTAAGCGCCCTTTTTTATCAAATAATTTTCGTTAGAAAATTATTCCCACTCGATAGTCGCTGGTGGCTTAGACGATACGTCATAAACAACACGAGAAACGTCAGCAATTTCATTCATGATACGCGTCGAGATTTTGTCGACTAAATCGTATGGAAGATGTGCGAAACGCGCTGTCATAAAGTCTACAGTTTCAACGGCACGAAGTGCAATCACCCATGCATAACGACGACCATCACCCACTACACCAACAGATTTTACAGGTTGGAATACCGCAAATGCTTGCGCAGTTTTGTCGTACCAACCACTTGCACGTAATTCTTGCATAAAGATGTCATCTGCTAAACGTAAAATGTCTGCATATTCTTTCTTTACTTCGCCAAGAATACGAACACCTAGACCCGGACCTGGGAATGGGTGACGGTAAAGCATTTCGAAAGGTAAACCTAAAGTTGTACCTAAACGGCGAACTTCGTCTTTAAATAAGTCACGGATTGGCTCAACCAATTCAAAAGCTAAATCATCTGGTAAACCGCCCACGTTGTGGTGTGATTTAATGACGTGTGCTTTACCATTTTTGGTTGCAGCAGATTCGATCACGTCTGGGTAAATCGTACCTTGTGCAAGGAAGTTTACGCCATCTAACTTACGTGCTTCTTCAGCAAAGACTTCGATGAATTCACGACCAATAATTTTACGTTTTTTCTCAGGATCAACTTCACCTGCAAGTGCAGATAAGAAACGATCTTCAGCATCAGCACGGATCACGCGAATACCCATGTTTTTCGCAAACATGTCCATCACTTGCTCACCTTCGTTCAAACGTAATAAACCGTTATCTACGAATACACAAGTCAATTGATCGCCAATTGCGCGGTGTAATAATGCCGCAACAACCGATGAATCCACACCACCTGAAAGACCTAAAAGAACTTTTTGATCACCAATTTGCGCGCGAAGTTGTTCAACACGTAAATCGATAATGTTTTCAGAATTCCAAAGCGCACGGCAACCACAAATGTTGTGTACGAAGTTAGACAGTAATTCAGCACCTTTTGCAGTGTGAGTTACTTCTGGGTGGAATTGAATACCGTAGAAACGACGTGCTTCGTCAGAAACCATCGCCACTGGGCAACTTGGTGTGCTAGCAGTAATTTGGAAACCTTCAGGAATGGCAGTCACTTTATCGCCGTGACTCATCCAAACTTTTAACTGGTCTTTAGAATCTTCAAGGTCGCCAATAAGTTTGTCGCGCACTTGAATATTCACTTCTGCATAACCAAATTCGTGAACAGTACCTGGCTCTACTTTACCGCCAAGCTGTGCAGACATGGTTTGTAGACCATAGCAAATACCAAGAACAGGTACACCAAGTTCAAATACAACTTGCGGTGCGCGTGGACTACCTTCTTCATGAACACTTTCTGGACCACCTGACAGGATGATCCCGTTTGGGTTAAATGCACGAATGTCTTCTTCAGACATATCAAAGGCGTACATTTCTGAATAAACACCAGCTTCACGTACACGACGTGCAATAAGCTGACTATATTGAGAACCGAAATCCAGAATCAGGATACGATCTTCAGTAATTTGGGTATTGGTAGTCATGGCAAACAACTATGCAGGCAACGAATATAAGCGCGCTATTCTAGCATTTTTCCTACGATTAGGCACACTATTCAGATAAGGTTAAAAACTAAACTGTGCCTTTTTAACCAATTTAGCTTCTAACCTGATTATTTTGGCTGAAATTGCGGGCTTAAGGCAGACGTTGTAGTTTAATCACTTCAATATCTGTAGGTTTACTACGATGGGTATCCACTTCACCCATCAGCTTCACTTTATCACCAGCTTTGAGTTGCATCGGTTTCCATAGATCATCATCGATATCTAGCATAATGCTGCCTGTAGCATCTTTAAACTCAAAATCATCGCCAGCAATATGCTTAACAATGGTACCTGTTAAAGTCACGCCAGTTTCATCTTTAAGTGTTTTGGCTTTGGCAACACTCACCTGATTTTTAGCTGCTTCTTGTAATAGCAGTTGATCTGACTTGGCAAAAGCTAAAGGACTGCTGAGTAATGCTGCACCAAGACACAGACTTAAAATAATTTTTTGCATATTTCTCTCTGGATTGTTGTATGGATAGCATTATTTTAAGAGCTCAACTTTTTTTAAATGTAAATTTTGGTGGTAATTTGAGCAGTTTTATACCTCTATAATCTTATAGTTTTACAAGATGATTACAGCACAACAAAAGCTGAAATTATTTGACTTGGCTACTGACTTTCCCCCCCTAGACTGTTAGCATTTGGCGACACTTTAGCTTGCTGCCGCTCATGGAACTCCTCGATTTTATCTTACACGTAGACGATCACTTGCTTGAATTCATCATCAATTACGGGGTGTGGATTTATGCAATTTTGTTTTTGATTATTTTTGTGGAAACTGGTTTGGTGGTGATGCCATTTTTGCCAGGTGACAGTTTACTTTTTGCAGCGGGAGCTTTAGCAGCATCAACGGGTGCTATGGACCCTTGGATTTTAATTCCACTGTTGTTTGTTGCTGCAGTGTTAGGTGATACCTTAAATTATCATATTGGTCGTTATATTGGGCCACGTGTCTTTGAAATTGAATCACGCTTTATTAATAAAAAACACTTACTGGCTACACAACAATTCTTTGAAAAGCATGGTGGTAAAACCATTATCTTTGCGCGCTTTGTGCCTTTTGCCCGTACCTTTGCGCCCTTTGTCGCTGGTGCAGGTCATATGAATTATAAATTTTTCTTAACCTATAACATCGTGGGTGGTGCGCTGTGGATTAGCTCCTTTGTGATTTTGGGCTACTTATTTGGCAATATGCCAATTGTCAAAGATAACTTCACCCACCTAATTTTTGGCATCATTATTTTAAGTGTTTTACCCGGTGTCATTGGTGTTATTCGTCAAAGATTTTTTAAGAAAACCCCAGCTTAAAACAAGCCAATGAGTACTGGTAGTACACACACGATTAATAAAACTGCCGATCCCTTATATAAGCGATCGGCATTTTTTGCACTGTTTTGAGGGTCTAATAAGGCACGTCCAAAGCCCATCCAAAATAGTGCTGTTGGAATTAAAATAATACTAAAACAAGCAAAGACAGTAACGGTACGTTGTGGATCATCCCAAGTCTGTATTGGAAAAATCCCCGCGGCAAAAAGTAACGCTTTAGGATTTTTTAAGGTGGCAAAAAACAATTGATAAGCGCGAATGGTATGATGCTGTTGACTGTACTTCTGTAAGTGATTGGCTTTCCATAAATAAAAAGCCCAACCAATCGTATAAAGACTACTCGCCACATGAAAAACCAAACTAATTTTTGGCCAGTAAGGCTGCATTAAGTGAATAAATAATGCCCATAAATTAATGGCATAGATATAACCAAATAATTGCATCGGAAGATAAACACTGGTTTTGGCAATGCCTTGTTGATGAGCCGAACTGGCCCATAAAGCATTGGTCGGCCCAGGGATCATCAACACAGCAAATACAGCCATCAGAAAAATCCAGTTCTCTAGCATCCTTACCCCTTCGCATGCTGCAGCTTAAAACACTCCATTGGGCTGCTTAAAGCGTATTATTTTTTTACATTTTGACGCACAATCATAGGACAGCTTTTAAATTTTGCCGCTTGTACTAAAGCTTCTTGTTGACCCAAAAGTCGTGCTTCTTCGCTACGTTTGGTATTACTTGACTGTCCCATATTCACCGACACATTGGGTGCCAAGCCCCAGCCACCACGACTGCCCCAACCACCACCAAGACCAACGCCTACGCCCATGCCTGTGCGTTTTGGCGTTTCTATACCATTGGCAATATATTGGCTGATGCGATTATATTCACTTTGCAATTGTTGACAGTTTAACGCTTGATATTGGGTTGGCGAAACATAAGTAGGCTTAACTGGCGTTGAGCATGCGCTGAGTAATACAGCACAGCTCGCCAACACAGCAGCAACAGTTAATTTTTTCATATCGATCTCAATATGTTCATTGTTCTATTTCATTGAACAACGATTGATAGGCCTGCGTCAATTTATGCTCTGTGGCAAAATGGATTAACGGTAAATTACGTTGATGTGACTCTTTCATCACTACGGATGGCGGCAGTTTATTTTCAAATACGGGCAAACCTTCCGCCACCAAATCTGCCACTACACTGCGGGGTAATTTGGCTTGCATTTGATACTGATTGACTACAATTCCTTCGATTTTTAAATCAGGATTATGATCATCCTGCGTTTCGATAATATTATGAATTAAGCTATCTAAAGCACGGCGCGAAAAGACATCACAATCAAAAGGAATCAAGACGCGATCTGCAGCAATTAATGCCGATAAACTAAAGAAATTAAATGCAGGTGGTGTATCAATATAAATACGCTGATACTGCCCATTAAGCTCCGCTAGCGCGTCACGTAACTTATAAATTTTATGTTTGGCCTCCAAGGCCGCAGTTAAGCTGCCCAAATGTGGACTTGCTGGTACCACTGCAAGATTGGCAAATTTAGATTGATGAATATAAGGTGCTAAACCTTGAGAACGATTTTTTAATAAACCACCTAAAGCATTACTCAGTAGGCCTTTAGCAGGACTATTTAAGACATTTTGAAAATATTCTTGAATATTCGGTTGGAGCCAATAATCAGCGCTAGCAATGGCATCCTGCCCTAACACATATTGACTGGCATTGGCTTGAGCATCTAAATCAATAAGTAATGTGGTATAGCCTTGCTGAGCACTTAGCGCCGCCAAATTTACAGCAATACTGGATTTTCCCACACCACCTTTTTGATTAAAGACCACGCGTGTCAGCATAAATTCCCCCTCAGTTTTTATTGTGTAGTTTTACATCAGTCTAACTGAGAGGTTTTAATCAGGGCTTAATTATGTCCAACAATCACGAGAAAACTGGTTTAATAATAACCAAACCTAGTAAGCCTATTAAAGCCAATATGGCAATTCCCATTCCAGCACGACGCTGTACCAACAAAACTGAATCATCTTGTTTAAAAGCTTTG
Source organism: Acinetobacter sp. CY17 (assembly GCF_059515825.1). Lineage (NCBI taxonomy): Bacteria > Pseudomonadati > Pseudomonadota > Gammaproteobacteria > Moraxellales > Moraxellaceae > Acinetobacter > Acinetobacter sp. CY17. The sequence goes on along the minus strand of NZ_JCAKMX010000022.1, from coordinate 11,273 downwards.
ATCATTGAGGAGACAATGACAAAAAATAGCACCACTTTGGCATAGAACCATGGCTGTACCACAAAATCCTTTAAATACAAAGAGATTAAACCAGTTAAAGCCATAAAAGTTAAACTAAAATGCTGTAAACCTACCCACACTTTTCGCCCTTTGGGACTTGGCTGTTGACCTTGTGTACCTACAAATAAACTCGCTGTACGTGCCAACATGACGACAATCAGTAGGCTGGCCAAGCTCATATGAATAATTTTGACCAATAATTGAGTTTCCATAATCTACCTTAGGCTTTAGGTGCATGCGCACATTCTGGACTTGCTGTATCTTGACCTTGCCATTCATCTGCTACAAACGCATGAATGGCCAGTGCATGAATTTTACCTGGGCTGAGTAAATCACCCACTGCTGCATAGATTTTTTGATGACGTTGTACCAAACGTAAGCCTGCAAATACATCACTCACAATCACCACTTTAAAATGCGATTCTTTACCTGGATAATAGCCGCCATGACCAGAAGATTCATTAACCACTTCTAAATAAGTCGGGCTGAGTGCCTCTAAACACTGTGTTAACTGCTGCTCTAACATTGTATTCACCATTGATTCATTTTGATTTGAGTATAGCGTGCTCCTTTAAAAAAGCAGTAGTCAGCGTATTAATCAGGTAAAAATGCTTTGATTTTAATCAAATTAAATTAATTTGCTGCAATTTTACTCAAACAATGCATTAATTTAAAAAAAGGTGTTGACCTAATTTTTTCAATCTGTATTATACGTAGCCATGCGGGAATAGCTCAGTTGGTAGAGCATAACCTTGCCAAGGTTGGGGTCGGGAGTTCGAGTCTCCTTTCCCGCTCAAAATTTTTTGATTTAGTTTTTTTATTTAAAAAACCGAATAGACTCCGCGGGAATAGCTCAGTTGGTAGAGCATAACCTTGCCAAGGTTGGGGTCGGGAGTTCGAGTCTCCTTTCCCGCTCCAAATTTTTTTTGATTTAGTTTTTTATTTAAAAAACCGAATAGACTCCGCGGGAATAGCTCAGTTGGTAGAGCATAACCTTGCCAAGGTTGGGGTCGGGAGTTCGAGTCTCCTTTCCCGCTCCAGATTCTAAAAAAACCCTGATTTTATATCAGGGTTTTTTTTCGCCTATTATTTTTTACTAGCCTTGCACATAGAATAAGCAACCAAGCAGTCTTGCCACTAAAGTTTTATCCTATGGGCATTCGAGCTTTTTACTGTAAAAATTTTCCTAAAATTAGCTAACTTTGCATTTTTTTTGATATTTTTCGCAGTTTTTCTGCATTTTATTTGCTAAAACACGTTGCATAATCAACACACTTTAAAGTCTAGCTCTTTTCAAACATGACGCTGCTGTGTATAACAATGGACTTTAGGGAAAAGCAATAAGCATAGTCAAAAGGCCTATAAAAGCGTTAGACTATGCCCACAATCAATGCAATGAAATGTCCGTTGAGACAAACAAGAAGGTGAAGGTTGATGCCGCTCAATACAGTTGAAGAGCTTGTAGCAGATATCCGTGCAGGAAAAATGGTCATCCTTATGGATGATGAAGACCGTGAAAATGAAGGTGATCTTGTAATTGCTGCCACGCACGTGCGTCCGGAAGACATCAACTTTATGATCACGCACGCGCGTGGCCTTGTTTGCTTAACGTTGAGTAAAGAGCGTTGCCAACAATTAAATCTGCCTTTAATGGTTGATGCTAACGGTGCCCAGCACGGTACTAATTTCACCCTTTCTATTGAAGCGGCTGAAGGCATCTCAACCGGTATTTCTCCTGCCGAACGTGCCCACACCATTCAAACTGCGGTGGCAGCACATGCTAAACCTGCGGATATTGTACAACCGGGGCATATTTTCCCGTTAATGGCGCAGCCAGGTGGTGTATTACACCGTGCCGGTCATACCGAAGCAGGTTGTGATTTATCGCGTTTAGCAGGTTTAGAGCCAGCATCTGTGATTTGTGAAATTATTAATGAAGATGGCAGTATGGCGCGCCGTCCTGATTTAGAAGTCTTTGCAGAAAAGCATGGTCTTAAAATTGGTACCATTGCGGACCTCATTCACTACCGTATGACCAATGAGCAAACGGTAGAACGTTTAGATCAACAAACACTAGATACTGAATACGGTACTTTTGAATTATTCCGTTACCGTGAATTGGGTAACCCAGATATTCATTTAGCTTTGGTCAAGGGTGAGCCTAAACAAGGTGTGACCACCGTACGTGTACATGGTTTTAGCCCAGCACGCGACTTACTCAAAATTAATAAACAAGACGGTGAACCCGCTTGGAACTTAGATCGTGCTTTAAAAGAAATTTCAAGCAGCGAGCGCGGTGTCTTGGTATGGATTGGTCAACGTCATTTACAAGATTTAGGTCCAGCTTTAGAGAGCTTAACCGCACCTAAGAAGACTAAATCTAATGCAGCATTGTCGCAGCAATATCAAACCATTGGTGTTGGTGCACAAATCTTACGCGATTTAGGCGTAGAAAAAATGAAACTGTTAAGTTCGCCATTACGTTTTAATGCACTTTCAGGTTTTAACTTAGAAGTGGTGGAATACATCACCGCAAATCAAACATCTTAAGAAATCATCGAGGTTATTATGGCAGTTCGCCGTATTGAAGGTATGTTACATCTCGCGAACGAAGACCGTTATGCGATTTTAGTGGGTCGTTTTAACAGTTTTGTTGTAGAACATTTACTAGAAGGTGCAATTGATACATTGAAACGTCATGGTGTATCAGAGGATAATATCACTGTTGTTCATGCACCCGGCGCTTGGGAACTTCCAGTTGTGGCTAAGAAATTAGCAGCAACCAATAAGTTTGATGCAATCATTGCTCTTGGCGCGGTAATTCGTGGTAGCACACCTCACTTCGACTTTGTTGCGGGTGAATGTGCCAAAGGTTTAGGCGTTGTTGGTCTAGATACTGGCTTACCAGTAATTAACGGTGTATTAACTACGGATAGTATCGAACAAGCGATTGAACGCTCTGGTACGAAAGCAGGCAACAAAGGTAGCGAAGCTGCCTTGACTGCTATTGAAATGGTTAACTTGTTAAAGGCTATTTAACGCTATGTCGCAAACACTTCAAGCAACTTATGCAGCAAAACGTAAAGCACGTCGCTTTGCTGTACAAGGTATTTATGAATGGCAAATGAGCCACAACCCTGTGCATGAAATTGAAGCACGTACACGTGCCGACAATGCCATGCATAAAGTGGATCTTGGCTACTATCATGAATTGTTGACTCAAGTGGTTGCAAACTCAGAAGCTCTAGATGAGCTGCTTATCCCTGTGCTGGATCGTGAATTAAATGCCCTAGATGGCGTTGAACTTGCGACCCTTCGTTTAGGCGCCTATGAACTTCAAGAACATCTTGAAATTCCTTATCGCGTGGTTTTAGACGAAGCAATTGAGCTTGCGAAACATTTTGGCGGTGCCGATAGCCACAAATACATCAATGGTGTATTAGATCGCTTAGCAACGACTTTACGTGCAGCAGAAAAGCAACAAGCAAATTAATTTTGGTTTGTTGCGATGGCTGAGTTTTCAATTATTGAGACCTACTTTAATCGGCAGAATAAAAACTCTGTCGATTTAGGTGTGGGTGATGACTCAGCCCTGCTCACCCCGCCAAAAGGTCAACAATTGGTGATTTGCGCAGATACCTCTGTCGCAGGTCGGCATTTTCCTGTAGAAACCCATCCACATTCGATTGGCTGGAAATCTGTGGCAGTGAATTTATCTGATATTGCTGCAATGGGTGCCAAACCGCATAGTATTTTATTGGCATTGAGCCTACCCCAAATTGATCATGACTGGCTCAAAGGCTTTAGTCAGGGTTTATATGATTGTTGCGATCAATTTGGTGTAAGTTTAATTGGTGGTGATACCACGCAAAGCCCACATCTGACTATTACCGTCACCGCCCTTGGTTGGATTGAACACGGTCAAGGGGTACTCCGCTCTGGTGCAATGCCAGGCGATTATATTTGTGTCAGTGGCACCGTTGGTGATGCTGCTTATGGCCTCGCACATCTAGGTCATCCCCTGCAACAACGTCTCGATTATCCGACACCGCGTTGTGAATTAGGTGCTGCTTTAAAAGGCTTAGCCTCGAGTATGATTGATGTTTCAGATGGTTTAGCTCAAGATTTAAGCCATATTTTAACGGCATCTCAAGTGGGTGCAGTGATTGAAGTCAATGATTTACCGCTCAGTGCCACATTAGCTGCTTTAGACGAACAACAGCGTTATCGCTATGCTTTGGCTGGAGGTGATGACTACGAGTTGTGCTTTACCATCAGTCCAGAAAATTATGCGCGTCTTGAAGCGCTGAATCTTAATCTCGCTTATCGTAAAATTGGTGCAGTGCACAACACACTTGGGTTAACATTTACCCAATATGGACAGGCTTATCACTTCGATTTTAACGGATACCAACATTTTGCCTAAAACACCTATTCAATTTAGCCGTATGTCTGCTTTTGAACGTTTTATTGTGTTCTGTGGCGTCGGTTTTGGTTCGGGTCTAACACCTAAAGCACCAGGCACATTTGGTTCAGCTTTCGCATTGATATTTATTCCTATTTGGCTTGCATTTGGCTTTATAAACACTATATTAGCTATCGTCCTGATGTCTTTGGTGGGAATTTATATTTGTGGAAAGACCGCTCAAATCATGCAGGTACATGATGATGGGCGTATCGTCTGGGATGAGTTTGCAGGACAGTCTATTACTTTTTTACCTCTCATTTACTTCGGGCAAATGAGTCTATTCTGGGTACTCATTGGTTTTGTGCTATTTCGAGTGTTTGACATTTGGAAGCCTTGGCCAATTAATGTTGTAGATCGCCAAGTCAGTGGGGGCGTTGGCATCATGCTCGATGATATTATCGCGGGTATTTGGGCAGCATTATGTATCTGGGCATACTTACATTTAACAATGACATAGATCATTAAGTAGGATTTTTCATGTCTACGACCGTTATTATCTTAGCTGCCGGTAAAGGCACGCGCATGCGTTCAAGTTTACCTAAGGTATTGCAACCGCTTGCAGGGCGTCCATTGTTGGGTCACGTGATTGCCACTGCCAAGAAATTGAACGCCAATAATATTATTACAATCTACGGTCACGGCGGCGCTTTAGTACAACAAGCTTTTGCAGCTGAACAAATTGATTGGGTCGAACAAGCCGAGCAACTCGGTACAGGTCATGCGGTACAAATGACCCTACCCGTCCTTAAACAAGAGGGTATGTCGTTAATTTTATCCGGTGATGTACCTTGTGTAACACAAGACACTTTACAACGCTTACTGGATGCTTCACAACAAAGCGGTATTGGCTTAGTCACTCTTACCCTGCCTGATGCTTCAGGTTATGGGCGTATTGTGCGTGAAAATGGCGCAATTCAAGCTATTGTTGAGCATAAAGATGCTTCTGATGAGCAGCGCCAAATTCAAGAAATTAACACCGGTATTTACTGTGTCAGCAATGCCAAATTGCATGAGTGGCTCCCAAAACTGTCTAACGACAATGCCCAAGGCGAATATTACTTAACAGATATTGTCGCTATGGCTTTAGCCGATGGTATGACCGTAGCCTCTGTGCAACCAACACTTGCTTTTGAAGTTGAAGGCGTCAATGACCGCGTACAACTAGCAGCCTTAGAACGTGAATTCCAAGCCTTTCAAGCCAAGAGCTTAATGCAACAAGGTGTGCATTTAATTGACCCAAGTCGTTTTGATTTACGTGGTGATTTAACTGTTGGTCGAGACGTTCGCATTGATATCAATGTGATTATTGAAGGCGAGGTGACTTTAGGCGACAACGTGGAAATTGGTGCAGGTTGTATCATTAAAAACACCACCATTGCAGCAGGCACCAAAGTTCAACCATATAGCGTATTTGAAAATGCAGTAGTGGGTGAAAATGTACAGATTGGCCCATTTGCCCGTTTACGCCCAGGCGCTAAACTTGCAGACGAAGTACATATTGGTAACTTTGTTGAAGTTAAAAATTCGAGCATTGGTCTTGGTTCTAAAGCCAATCACTTTACTTATTTAGGTGATGCAGAAGTGGGCGCAGGCTCAAATATTGGTGCAGGCACAATTACCTGTAACTATGATGGCGCCAATAAATTTAAAACCATCATTGGTGATGCTGCATTTATTGGTTCAAACAGTTCTTTAGTTGCTCCTGTGACCATTGGCAATGGTGCAACCGTAGGTGCAGGCTCAGTGATTACCCGTGATGTGGCAGACCATAGCCTTGCTTTTGAACGCAGTAAACAATTGGTAAAAGAAAACTATCCACGCCCCCAAAAGGTTAAGAAATAAGAGGATTTAAATATGTGCGGTATTGTTGGTGGCGTTGCAGAACGTAGTATTACCAGTATTTTAATTGAAGGTCTAAAGCGTCTTGAGTATCGCGGCTATGACTCAGCAGGTCTAGCCTTAGTCAGCCAAGGTCAAGTGTTACGTGAACGCCGTGTAGGCAAAGTGGCTAATCTTGATCAAGCTGTTAAAGAGTCACATATCACAGGTTCATTGGGTATTGCACATACTCGCTGGGCAACCCATGGTAAACCGACTGAAAATAATGCCCATCCGCATATTTCAGGCAATGTGGCTGTGGTGCATAACGGTATTATCGAAAACTATCAAGAACTTAAAGATGACTTACAAGCTTTAGGCTATGTCTTTACTTCACAAACTGATACCGAAGTTGTCGCGCATTTAGTTAATGATGCCCTTAAAACCACACCAAGTTTATTAGAAGCGGTCAAAAAAGTTGTTCCTCAACTTAAAGGTGCTTATGCGCTTGGTATTGTCCACACTTCACACCCAGATGAACTCATCACAGTACGTGAAGGTTCACCGCTAGTGATTGGTGTAGGTATTGGCGAGAACTTTATTAGTTCGGATCAGTTAGCATTATTGCCAATTACCAACCGTTTTATCTACCTTGAAGAAGGTGATATTGCACGTTTAACTCGTAATACCATTGAAGTTTTTGTCGATGGCAAGCTAGTTGAACGTCCAGTGAAAGAATTAGATGCAACGGTCAGCAATGCATCTAAGGGTGAATATAAACATTACATGCTGAAAGAGATTTATGAGCAGCCTGAAGCTATTCAGCAAACCATTTCTCAAGCTTTAGATGGCAATGCCCTACGCCCTGATTTCTTAAAAGATGCAGTTGTAGATTTTGAGAAAATTCAGCAAATACAAATTATTGCCTGTGGTACCAGTTACCATGCGGGCATGATTGCTAAATATTGGTTTGAACAACTAATTGATTTACCATGCCAAGTGGAAATTGCCAGCGAATTCCGCTATCGCTTGCCAGTGGTTGTAGCCAATACTTTATATCTATGCATTTCACAATCAGGTGAAACTGCTGATACTTTAGCTGCATTACGTGATACGCAAAAACGTGCAGGAGCTAAAGATTTAGATATTACAACGATGGCCATTTGTAATGTGGCAACATCGTCAATGATTCGTGAGACCAATCATAACTTGTTGACTTTAGCGGGTCCTGAGATTGGTGTAGCTTCGACCAAAGCCTTTACCACCCAACTTGCAGCTTTAATGCTTCTAGTCCTTAAAATTGGTGCAGTAAAAAATACCATTAATGCTGAGCGAATTTCTAGCATTGCCGCTGAGCTTTGGCATACGCCAAAAGTGATTTTAGATACCCTGCAAAACAATGATTCAATTTTGCGTTTATCTGAATTATTTGTTGAAAAACAGCATTGCTTATTCTTAGGTCGTGGTACACAGTTCCCGATTGCCTTAGAAGGTGCGTTAAAGCTTAAAGAAATTTCTTATATTCATGCTGAAGGCTATGCTGCAGGTGAACTCAAACATGGTCCATTGGCACTCGTGGATAACGATATGCCAGTGGTGATTCTTGCACCTAAAGATGACATGCTCGATAAACTAAAATCGAATATGGAAGAGGTGCAAGCACGTGGTGGTGAACTGTTTGTTTTTGCTGATGAAAACAGCGGTATTGGCTGTAAAGAGCGTCAACATGTGGTCGCTGTACCAAGTATTAGCCCAATTCTGGCGCCAATTGTATATAGCGTACCTGTGCAATTGCTGTCTTATCATGTTGCAGTGTTACGTGGTACGGACGTCGATCAGCCGCGTAACTTGGCAAAATCGGTAACAGTTGAATAATACAGTGCATAAAGAAGGGCGCTTTTGTAATAGAGTAAAAATGTTTAATACTATGTAATAAAGTCCTTCACCCTAAAATAAAGTTCCATACTTTTTCTATACTTAAAATATATTTACATATTTTTCAGTATATTAAGAAATAAGTATGGAACTTTTTTTATTTTTAAATGAATCAAAAATTATTTTGTTGTTAGTAGTATGAAACTTTCTTTAATTAATATTAAAAATTTATTTATTAAAATCAATTATTTATAAAATGTATAGTATGAAACTATATTACCCTACAATATAAAACACTCAACTCTATCAATTCTTATCAAAATTCCCTCAAAACTTTATCCGAAGAGATAACTTTTTATACGGACTAGCTTTGTTGCCCAAAGATTCATAGGGGCAGAGCTACCCTTAATTATTCAACTTTAAGATGCAGCTTAGGTATGAGGACAGATTAATTCTATAAATCTATTGAGTACTACTACATGTGCATACATCTCACTAGAGAAGCTCCTTACTGGCAATTTATCGTCTAATAATTTGATGCGATGTATCGTGGCTTCCACCAAACCTTCGAAGACGGCACTCAGACCAGAGACCCTCCTACATGTCTGACTGTTTTTCTTTAATGCCTTACCATATCCAAATAAATGCAGCTGGATAAATTTAGGCTTAAATCCCTAAGAATATTTTTCATAGAAGTAATATTTTCAATTTAAACTGAGCTAAAGAAAAGACCTCTTGCGAAAGTGGTTATTGCAAGTTTATTCGGTTTACTAGTGCAGCAATTAAGTTAATGCGTAAACCGAATCTTTTCCGTCTATTTCGATAGCGTTCACTTAATATTCTAAATGTTTTCAATTGACTATTGATGTGTTCGATCACAACTCGTATTTTTCCAATCAGTTTATTGTACTTTTTCTCAACACTAAATAACGGGAAATTCTTCTTTTTCTTTATGGGCATCAATAATTTAAAGCCATGTTGCTCTAATCCATAGTACCCTAAATCGGTCACAACATATTTACAATGCTTAAATTTCTTAACCGTTTCTCTTGCCAGTTTGATGTCATGCTGACCGCCATTCGATATATCTAGCCCTATGGTTTGTTTACTCTTCGGATGATAGATCACTTGGGCCTTTAGCGTATGTTTCTTTTTACCACTGTAGAACTTACTCTGATTTTTTTTTCGGGCGTTCGATTGAACATTCTGTCGCATCAATAATGACCCAGTTCAAGTGTTCTTCTGCTGTGGTTATGCTTCGTTTTGGCAGGGTAAAACGTCTTGATTTCATCAATGCATCTTCAACCTTCTTAATGGTTCGATTCACATTACTTTCAGCGATATGGTAATTTGCCGCTAATTCCAGTTGAGTGCTGTAGTTGCGTAAGTAATCGAGAGTTAATAACAACTGATCCTCTATATCTAAAGTATGAGGTCGACCTGATTTCTTTTTGAGTGATTCTGCTTTTTCTAGAACCTCTACCATTTCAGTAAAAACTTGTCGAGGTACGCCAACTAAGCGTTTGAATTCAGGATCTGAAAAACGGTTTAATTTCTGATATCTCATGAAATTTATATGGAGGTGATTTTTACTTTCGCAAGAGGTATAAAGTTCAACTTTTAAGGTAAGATTATCATGATTTTTTTGATCGCTCATCGCAATATGCTTTTTTCTTCTACACAGCATTATGTACTCTAGGGCTGTCGCATCTCATCCGCAAAGTTTAATCAGACTTTGAACCAAACCTCCCCCCCTACTTAAAAAGACTTAAAATAGAGCTTTGATCATTGAATAATTGTATCAGAGTAGATTTGATTCTTACTTTATTTTCCTTTTGGCTGATCATACCACCGATTCTAAGTATGAAACCGAATGGAAAGATTGTCTGGGCTAACCAAGGATCCATGATAGGAAGACCAATTGGTTGTGCGAGAAATTTTAGGAATAGGCTTATTCATTTTGAGCTTATATTACTCAATAAGCCTCCTATATGAGCTTTGTGTAACAAAGCCATAGTAAGCATCCGCTGAACCCCATACCTATTTTTTAATTTTGGTCGGGTTGCCACCGGTGTGGCAGTAATTCTTCAATTTGGGTCACTTTGTGTGTCGGTAGCCTTTTCAGCACATCACTTAAATAGGCATACGGATCCAAGCCATTGAGCTTTGCTGACTGGATTAAAGTCATGATATTGGCAGCTCGTTGGCCACTGCGCAGCGAGCCAGCAAACAGCCAGTTCTTGCGTCCTAAGGCCCAAGGTCGCATCTGATTCTCTACCCAATTATTGCAAATCGGTAGATTGCCATCATCCAGATAGCGGCTTAAAGCTGGCCAACGCTTCAGCGTGTAATTGATGGCCTTGGCGGTGGGAGAACTCGATGGCACCGTCAGTTGATGTTGGTTGAGCCATTCATACAGTTGTTGCATCACTGGTTGGCTGTGCTGTTGTCGGTATTCGCGGCGGTGTTCTGCTGTACTATCGGTCTTTTTCCTGAGTTCTGCTTCTATCGCATACAGTTTCTGAATCAGCACTAATGCCTGTTCAGCGACCTGACTTTTTTTGGTCACATGCAGTTCATGGAATTTACGACGCGCATGCGCCATACAGCCCACCTCAACGACCTGGCCTGATTTAAAGCGTGCTTTATAACCACTGTAATCATCACAAACCAGATGACCCTGCCAGTCTTTCAGGAACGCTTCAGCATGCTGACCTGAACGACTATCCTGAAAGTCATAGATCACGGCTTGAACTGGATTGTACTGTGTGGTGGCATAGGCCCAGACATAACCTTTCTTCGGTTTTTTCTCATCATCACCCATCCGCATGATGGTGACTGGTGTTTCATCTGCATGCAGCACCCGCTGTTGCAGCACCACCTGTTTTAAGGCATTGGCCAGAGGTTCCAGTTCTACACCGCAGCGACCTATCCAGTCAGATAAAGTGGATCTGGACAGATCAATGCCAGCCCGCTGATAGATCAGGCGCTGACGGTACAGCGGTAAATGATCGGCATACTTCGATACCAGCACATGGCTGAGCAGTTCAGG